>NZ_VFTK01000019.1:0-144143 GCF_006439495.1 Mesorhizobium sp. B3-1-8 | reverse complement strand
GTGGCTCCGGTTGCTCCGGTCGAGCCGGTAGCTCCAGTTGCTCCGGTAGAGCCCGTGGCTCCAGTTGCTCCAGTCGAGCCGGTCGAACCGGTTGCACCCGTTGCTCCGGTCGAGCCGGTTGCTCCGGTCGAACCGGTGGCACCGGTTGCTCCAGTCGAGCCGGTAGCTCCGGTTGCTCCGGTCGAACCGGTGGCACCCGTTGCTCCGGTCGAGCCCGTGGCACCAGTTGCTCCAGTCGAGCCGGTAGCTCCAGTTGCTCCGGTCGAACCCGTTGCTCCGGTCGAGCCCGTAGCACCGGTCGAGCCGGTTGCGCCTGTCGCTCCGGTCGAGCCCGTGGCTCCAGTTGCTCCGGTCGAACCGGTAGCTCCAGTTGCTCCGGTCGAGCCGGTTGCACCCGTTGCTCCGGTCGATCCCGTGGCACCAGTTGCTCCAGTCGAGCCGGTAGCTCCAGTCGCTCCGGTCGAGCCCGTGGCCCCGGTCGAGCCGGTTGCGCCTGTCGCTCCGGTTTCACCCGTGGCTCCGGTTGCTCCAGTCGAGCCCGTGGCTCCAGTCGAACCTGTCGACCCCGTTGCGCCTGTCGCTCCGGTTTCACCCGTCGCACCTGTGGCGCCTGTTGACCCGGTTGCTCCAGTCGAGCCGGTTGCTCCAGTCGAGCCGGTCGAGCCAGTCGCTCCAGTTTCACCCGTCGCACCAGTGGCCCCGGTCGAGCCGGTTGCGCCTGTCGCTCCGGTCTCACCCGTGGCTCCGGTTGCTCCAGTCGAGCCCGTTGCGCCTGTCGCTCCGGTTTCACCCGTCGCACCTGTGGCACCTGTTGACCCGGTTGCTCCAGTCGAGCCAGTCGCTCCGGTTTCACCCGTCGCACCTGTGGCCCCGGTCGAGCCGGTTGCGCCTGTCGCTCCGGTCTCACCCGTGGCTCCGGTTGCTCCAGTCGAGCCCGTGGCTCCAGTCGAACCTGTCGACCCCGTTGCGCCTGTCGCTCCGGTTTCACCCGTCGCACCTGTGGCGCCTGTTGACCCGGTTGCTCCAGTCGAGCCGGTTGCTCCAGTCGAGCCGGTCGAGCCCGTCGCTCCAGTTTCACCCGTCGCACCTGTGGCCCCGGTCGAGCCGGTTGCGCCTGTCGCTCCGGTCTCACCCGTGGCTCCGGTCGAGCCGGTTGCTCCAGTTGCTCCGGTCTCACCCGTCGCACCGGTTGCTCCGGTCGAGCCAGTAGCTCCGGTCGCGCCAGTTTCGCCTGTTGCGCCGGTACCGCCGGTCGCACCCGTGGCGCCGGTCGCGCCAGTTTCACCCGTTGCGCCGGTACCGCCGGTCGCACCCGTGGCGCCGGTCGCACCAGTTTCGCCCGTTGCGCCGGTGCCGCCGGTCGCGCCAGTGGCTCCCGTCGCACCTGTGCCGCCGGTCGCGCCAGTACCGCCCGTCGCGCCAGTACCGCCCGTCGCGCCAGTTTCACCCGTTGCGCCGGTACCGCCGGTCGCGCCAGTACCGCCCGTCGCGCCGGTACCGCCGGTCGCGCCAGTACCGCCCGTCGCGCCGGTGCCACCGGTCGCGCCAGTGCCACCGGTCGCGCCAGTACCGCCCGTCGCGCCGGTGCCACCGGTCGCACCCGTGCCGCCGGTCGCGCCAGTGGCTCCCGTCGCGCCCGTGGCTCCGGTCGCACCAGTGGCGCCGGTCGCACCCGCGGGGCCCGTTGCACCTGGGGTACCCGCGCTCGCGACGCTTATATCGCCTCCATTGAAATGATCGCCGTTGTTGCCCGAACCACCAACACTATTAATAGGCGTGGTGTCAAAATGATAAGCCGGCCCCGTTATAGGATCTTGGATACCTGGCGTGACAGGATCAGTGTCTACGCGAGTAAGAGTACCGTATAAACGGAAGCCAGAATCGTAAATAAGATAAGTATGTGTAATATCTGGCACAGTTATTGTGACAGAAAAATGTGAAGCTACATCCGGTGTCGCCGGCAAAACAAAACTTCCAACTATGACATCGTCAGATGTACTTGGAGTATTTCCGGTATCAACCAAGTAGAACGTATTGATACTCTTACCATTTCCATCTATTGTTCCAGCTAGCGTCAAATCACCTGAGGTGGGAAGGACACCTCTGAAGTACATAGCTCCCTGCCGGGTCAGGGGCGGCAGCGGTTTAGTCGCATGTTCGGGCATCTCCCATGAGCCGCCCAGCTTGGCCGCACCAACCAGCGACCTCGATGCGCAAACTTCCGCGCCGACGGCGCGTTCCAGTGCGGCCACGAACGTCTCGCCAGTATTCCCCAAGGCCGTTTCGCAGCTCCACAGCCGCATCTCGCCGTCTTCGGCAAGCGCCTTGCCTATCGCGGCGAAATCCTCAGCCTCGTCCCTCACAGTGGCAACGGACCAGTTTCCAGCCGTGAATTGAACCCGGCCTGGCGAGCCGTGCGCGATGACGTGAACCGCGTCGAGCCCCTCGTGCCCAGCGAGAACGTCCGCCATCTGCTGCGCCACCGGCCGCCGGCCGTCGAGCACGACAGCCTCGACCTCGGGCCTCAGATTGCCAAGAACCGTCTCGAGGTCGGAGACTGAAGGATCCACAAACAGAATTTCAGAGGCGCGGGCCATAACTGGCTCCTGTTGGCTTGGAATTCAATTCAAGGGAAAACCGCTCAACCGGCTTGACCGGCGAGCGGCACGAACCAGACATTTGGCAGCGGTCATCGCCCCGCCGCCCCGACGGCACCGTCGGGGCGTTGAATTGTGGGGGTCTCCACGCGAAGGAAGCTGGCAGCCTGGAAAGCCCCGCCTTCGTCGAACGTGCCGATCGCAAGCGAGCCGGCTGCGCTCGGAACCTTGACGGTGAGGGCTACGGCGAGGCTGCGCGGTACGGCCTTGGGAAGGATGACCTGGCCGACGATCGTGTTCTTGGCCGAGTCCAGAATGAAATAGGTGACGTTCTCGGTCCCGTCGCCGATAGGCAAAGCGCCTCGAACGGTGACTTCCATGACCGCAAAGCCCGCAGTGAAGCTCATAGTGTCCTCCTCGATCCGCTGCGGCCAACGCCGCCGTTATTGTCGTTTCTCAGCTTCAGGTTTCAGTCGGTGCCGAGCTTCCGCAGCCGGGCGGGTGAAGCCACGACGGCGAGAGCCGAAAATTGTCCAATCCCAGGAATGCGCCGCCCGAGATACACAGTCAGGCGGACGTCGTTACCAGTCGCAAGGCGACTACCGCAGGTGGCAAGATTGAGAGGAGCTGGACACAGGCCGAGGCCGAAGGCCACGTCAACGCGGCGCCGTCTGGTGGGTGATGTTACACGGACCACTGCCAACTCCATCACGCGGGTCGCGATTGTTCACGACTTGCAAGGAGCCGGCTACTTGCGAGGGACCATCATTGGGAGATCGGTAGCCTAGATTACGGATTCAGGACCAATCGGCGAAACGTTCGCCCACCACCACATACACCGCGCCCTCACGGGTGAGTGGCGTTCCTCCCGGATACTCTCCTGGCTTCGCAGACAACCGCGGACCGGCGCTCTTTCGCCAAATCCGCAGCTACCCTCCATTGCATTAGATATTAGTAAATTCGAAATTTCTAAACTTGTAAATGGTTTGGTTTACAATTTATTAATTCAGAACCGCTGGGTCACCCATCAGAGACTGTCATCGAAATGACATGCCAGGGCGTGAACACTTTAAAAATCCAAGAGTTAGCTAAGGGCCATTTCAATCGCGAAAATTGAGAGCCTTCATCAAAATGGCTTAGGCTACGGCGGCTGTGAGACGAGCGTGAGAGACGATCGAATCCTCATCAAAAAGGATTGCTGTGCGACATGACACTGCGATGCAAATATGGCCGCCTCAACGAGGGTCCGGCGTGAGCACCATCGGCCTGTGCATGATTGTCAAGAACGAGGCGAAGGTCATCCTGCAATGCCTCGCCAGCGCGCTTCCTCTTATCGACTATGTGCTCGTCGTCGACACTGGGTCCACCGACGGCACACAAGACCTGATCCGAGGCTTTCTCGCGCAAAACAATGTCAAGGGAGCAGTTATCGACGAGCCGTGGCGGGACTTCGCCTACAACCGCAGCTTCGCCCTCCAGCGACTGCGCGAGATCGAGAGCGTCGACTATGCGATGATCATCGACGCGGACGATATGCTGATCTGCGATCGCGACTTCGAGCCAGCCTTGTTCAAGTCGCGGATGGACAAAGATCTCTACGATGTCGAGGTACTGCATGGAAATATCGCGTTCTACCGCCCGCAGATCTGCAGCAACCGGCTGGCCTTTTCCTTCAAGGGTGTGTTGCACGAATATCTGGAAGGCCCCCCCGGGCCCATCTCAAGGCAGAACGCCGAGGGTTTTCGCATCGCAACGGGGCGCGGCGGAGCGCGCAGCCAGAACCCGCGAAAATACCAGGACGACGCGGCGGTGCTGGAGAACGTGCTCGCAACCGAAACCGACCCGTTCCTGATATCGCGCTACACCTTCTATCTGGCGCAGAGTTACAGGGATTTTGGCGAGCGCGAGAAGGCGCTCGAACAGTATTTGAAGCGAGCTGAACTGGGTTTCTGGAACGAGGAGGTCTATGTAAGCCTGCTCGAGGCCGGGAACCTGATGGCGGCGCTTGCCCGGCCCTTCGAAGAAGTCGTCGCGGTCTATGAGCGCGCGACCGCGACAGTGCCCACGCGCGTGGAGGCGCTGCACGCAGCGAGCCTCTACTGCCGCAACCAGGGGCGCAACGCGGAAGGGCTGGACTATGCGCGTCGCGGTGTAAGTCTCACGGAGCCGGCGGGTCTGTTCGTCCAGCCTTGGGTCTACGACTACGGACTGCTCGACGAGTTGTCAGTCAACGCATACTGGGCGGGCGCCCATCGGGAATCGCTCGATGCCTGTCTGAAACTGCTGGCCTCCGACAAATTGCCGGCGGACATGCTGAAGCGGGTTGTGGCCAATGCCCGTTTCGCCGCGGACAAACTCGAGGTCCGCGAGCCGCCGGTATTGGGAAGCCTCGGCGCAGAGAGCCTTGTCGAGCAGCACGCGCTTGTTGCGCAGCGCCCGTTACGCTCACGGCTCAAAGGCACGCCGCGCGTCCTTGTCGCGATATTGGCAAAGCAGAAGGAGCCCGCGCTGCCGCTCTACCTGACTTGCATCGAAGCGCTCGACTATCCTAAAGAATCGATCGTCCTCTACATCCGAACAAACAACAACACTGATAGGACCGAGCACATATTGCGCGAGTGGCTGGAACGCGTCGGCCACCTCTATGCCGCGGTCGAGATCGACACGTCGGACGTGTCCGACCGGGTCGAGCAGTTTCGCGAGCACGAATGGAACGAGACGCGTTTCAAGGTGCTCGGCCGAATCCGCAACATCAGCCTGCGGAAAACCCTCGAGCACAATTGCGAATTCTATTTCGTCGTCGACGTCGACAATTTCGTGCGACCGGCCACGCTGCGGGAACTCGTCGCGCTCGACGTGCCTATCGTTGCGCCGCTGTTACGCTCCATCGCACCCGGTCAGTATTATTCGAACTACCACGCCGAGGTCGACGCAAGCGGATATTATCAGCACTGCGATCAGTATCTCTGGGTGCTCAACCGCCATGTCCGCGGCATCATTGAAATACCGCTCGTGCATTGCACCTACCTTGTCCGCGCCGACGTGCTGACCGAGCTGACATATGACGACGGCACCACGCGATACGAGTACGTCATCTTTGCCGACAGCGCCCGCAAGGCCGGGATCGTTCAATACATCGATAACCGGCAGGTCTACGGCTACATCACCTTCGGCGATGGCGAATATCATGTAAGTGATGGAATCGAGCGCGCAGGCGAGCTTTTGCGCAGCGCGGGTGACGTCCCGGTATTGGCGGAGGTCGCTGCCGTCGCGTCGGCGCCGGCCGAGCCACGGGATTCGCCGAAAATTCACCTGATAAACCTCGACCGGAGCGTCGACCGCTGGAACAAGTATCAGAGCGACAATTGGCATCTGACGCAGAGTACGCTTCGGGTATCGGCCGCCGACGGCGCCTCCCTGGACCGGAATGCGCTCATAGAGGAAGGCCTGATCTCCAGCGATTGCGCGTATCCGGCAGGAACGCTCGGGTGTGCTCTATCCCATATCAACCTGTGGAAGCTGGCGGTTTCGGAGAACAAGCCGATAACCGTCTTTGAAGACGACGTCCGTGCATCGTTTCGGTTCCTGGAGGAATCGGCCGATCTCATGGCTCGAGCTCCGAGGGATTGGGATATCATCCAGTGGGGCTACGTATTTGACCCATTGTTCGCCTGGCTGGATTTCGGCTTCTCCAAAGCAAAGCTGGAATTCTACGACCTCCGAAATAGAAACGGGACCTCGTTTCAGGCTGAGAAATTCTCGAGATCGCTCGTCGGGCTGGTACATTCGTTTGGAACGCAGGCCTACACAGTCTCGCCGTCAGGTGCACGCAAACTCCTTCAAAAGTGCCTTCCTCTGCAACGCCGGCTTATCCCGTTTCCTGGAACGGGCGTCGTGATCGAGGACACGGGCATCGATTGCGCCATGTGCGGGGCGTACGGCTCGATGCAAGCTTTCCTTTGCATTGCGCCACTCGTCATCCCAGACGACGGGCAATCGTCAGAGCGGATGTCAATGGATCGGCAGCAAAGCTCGGGCTAAGCGCCCCATCTTTCACGGAGTCACAGAGCCCGCGACTTCACGCGCGGCTATCGCCACGCATTTGGCGCCCGTAATCACGTTCAGCCTCGGTCAGCTGCCGTTTGCGCAGCACCACGCGCATCTCGTCTACCGCCCGCGGGCTGCGCAAGATCTCGTCCTCCAAGACACCTCGCGCCGCGAGCGCATCCCCGATCGAACTATAGCCGAAGGTTTGCTCCACCAATTCGAACCTGGATTCGGTCCATCCGAGATACCAGTACCATTCGCAATAGTAGAGCCAACTCCGCTCGTTGAAGGCGTGTACGTGGGTAGGATCCTGCCAGGCACCGTATGACAGGTCGTATGGCACCACAATATTGAACAGCCCTCCATCCGCCAGCAAAGTCAGGCAGTTCGTCATAGCCGTCACAAGATCCGCAACGTGCTCGAGCACGTGCGAGGCCGTTATGCTGGCAAATAGTCTCCGATCCATCCGAACCGGTCCGAAGCGCTCGGACATAAATTCACGCTCGAACAGGCCAGGATCCGATATGTCGGCCACGATGTCGGGATGCCATCGGTTGCTGATATCGATATTCAGCACCCTTGGATCGCGTATCTTTCCCCGACCGAGTACAACGTCGCCGGGTAGGTTCGGCAAATCGCTCCAGGCAAGCGCTTCCGGAAGTATATTTGTTGCTCTGCGTCGACTGAATGCCTCGAACCCGGCCGTCGCTACCTTGTGACGTCTATCCGTGTCGTGCACCAGCGCCTCGGCCGCGGCGACAAGGTTCTCGTATGGCGCCGCAACGAAGGCGTCCGTCAAATCGGCGTCCACAAGTTCGCCCGGATTTATCTCGCTTACTACCGCGCGCCCGTTGGCCAGAAGATCGAATACGCGGATTATTTCGAGCTGCCCACTACCGTAGAAATGTATATTGATAATAACCTTGGATCTAGCAATGAATTGATCGAGCTGTCCGGCAAAAACATTGAACAATGCCTCAACGCGCAGCCCACGAGCGCGCATTTCGTCTATTATTGCCGACCTTCTCTCATTGAATGATCCATAGAATAAAACGTCAATATCCTGTTCAGCATCGCCGATTCGCGCAAGACCATCAACGTAGAACATCCGGAAATAATGGACCGGGCGACCTATCTTCCTGGATAGAAAGATGGCATTACTCTCGCTAAAATCCCATACATGAAACCTCCGCAAGAGATTGCAATAATCATCCGTGATCCAATTTGATGTATAATTTTCGACGTTGAATATAATAGAATTTCCAGGCAGACGATCCAAAGCCGGCGTTTGATAAAGATTGGCGCCTAGTACGATCGCCCGCCCGTCGAAATCCGCAGGCAAATCATGAATGATGTCCGTCCCGATCGAGATCTCGCTCAAACCATCGGCGAGCATCCTGACCATGCTTGCGAGCACCTGCACGATCCCCGGATGAACGAGAAGTGTGATGTGTGTTCTTGTGCTCACGTCATCCCCATCCCCCGGCATTCCCGCCATGAACGATCGCCTCGTTCGATGCTGGGTGGTCGCCTTCGAATAGTATTGCTCACGTCACCCGATGGGGGTTTGTCATTGGCGATTTGCGGGCTCGGAAACCCTCCACCACACGGCACAGCCGTCGATCGGAATTAAGGGCGAAGTGATGTTGCCTCTAGCGCGGAACTCATCCACGGCCTGAGCGCACGGGGCCAGGAAGTAGTCGTCGACGATTACAAATCCCCCATACGATACCTTGTGATAGAGCGCATCGAGAGCTTGAATGGTCGACTCATACATGTCGCCATCCAGTCTAAGAACCGCCAATTTTTGTATCGGGGCATTTGGGAGCGTGTCCTTGAACCAGCCTTCAAGGAAGACAACCTGCTCGTCAAGCAAATCATATCTGCGGAAATTTTCTTCCACGTCCTTCCGGGAGATCGCCAGTTCTCCATGCACGTGGTGGGTGTCGCCAACGTCCGCCGCATACTTTTCGGGACTTGGAGGAGGAAGGCCGGCGAAACTGTCAGCGACAAAGATCCGACGTCGCGTTTCGGCGTATGAGGCAAGAATGCCTCTCATGAAAATGCACGCTCCACCGCGCCAGACCCCGGTCTCTATAAAGTCGCCAGGAACATCGTTCAGGATCACGGTTTCGCACAGATGCCGCAAATTGCGCATCCTCGCCGAGCCAATCATGGTTTGCGCCAGTCCTGGCCAATCCCGCCCGAGGGCACGCTTGTTCGGGTCGTATTGCCCACCGGTCCACGGATCAATGGGCGCGTCGCCGTACAAGGTTCCGGTCAACGATGCTTCGAGAAGATTGAGATACCTATTCCGCATCTTCACGGCGGCGGTCAGGAAGTCATGACTGTCATTCAATGCTGGTCTCCTTCTGAGAGCCTGACCGGAACCGCTGCTTCCGCGCGGGCTTTTGGATGGATATGAGCGCGATTGATCGAACTGCGCTGTCGCCGTAACTTCGTCAGCCACCTGCGAAAAGCTCTTCTCCACAATACGCCTTCGAAATGCAGCCCCGCTCGTTCCGGAGGCCCCGTCCGCTTTACGATCCTTCGCCAAAAACTGACATCATGCTAATTTAGTTTCAGGCGTCGGACATTAGAAATCGAAGTGCAACACGAGATTTTGCCATATCCTTGTGGCGCGCGGCGTCCGCAAGCTCGCTCCCTGCCGCATCGGTGGGACGGCCGCTCTTGCGGAGATCTACATTTTGACTCGTGGCATTGAACCGCGAGTGAAGGTGCACCAATAGCGAAGCGGAAAGGGCTCTGAATTGCCGTGATAAACCTCGCGATCAACAAACCTGCAACTCAAAGTTCGACCTCAGAATGGTCATTCAGCCCGCACCCGGAGCAGGACGCTCGGGGAGGAAACGACGGCAAGATTTCTGGCGAAATGGGATTTCATACCAAAACGGAAACAGATCCCTGGTGGCAGGTCGACCTTGGCAGCGAGTTTCTAATTCGGCAAGTTGTTATATATAATCGGCAGCATCAAGCGCACAGGCTAAGGCACTTTAGCCTTCTTGGATCAATTGACGAAGAGCATTGGACGATCTTCTATAGAAAAATTGACAGCGTGGTCTTTGGCGATTCAGACGGACGGCCTTACGTTGCGAATATTTCTGGAGATCATATTGCTCGGTTCGTGAGGGTTAGGCTTGACGGCTATGAATGCTTGCACTTCAGTGAATGTGAGATATTTGGTGATCCTCTCGATCAAGCTACACGCGCTCGACTAACCGATGAAGAACGCGAAAATAACCGTATCCCAATTGGACGGGATGGCTATTTCATGGGCGTTGGCGGCTTTGACATATTCGTGGACACTGAAAATTACTCAGAGACAATCATCGATGCACTTCGCAGAAATTACTACGAGGGGCGTGAGCGGCAGTTGACTGCCGATCTGGTTCACCCGTCAGACCGTGTTATCGAAGTGGGAACCGCGATAGGGCTGGTGGCGATGACAGCCGCATTGATCGTGCGCGCTGAAAACGTTCTGACATTCGACGCGAACCCTAAAATTCTTGATGATGCTCGGCAAAACTTCAGGCGAAACGGCCTTTCCAAGATCAAGTCGCGCAACGGGGTTCTGAAAAATCGACAGAAGATCCTCGGCGCGGGTGAAACCGTCGAGTTCTATATCGACAAATCTTTTTGGGCTTCCAGGCTCGATGCGACAGCGACGGAACCGAGTATCGTCGACAAGGTTCGAATTCCTGTCTACTGTCTTGAAGACGAGATACGTGACCATTCCGCAAATGTCCTCATTTGCGACATAGAAGGTGGAGAGGTCGAGTTGCTGGAGGCGGCCGATCTGTCCGGTATTCGACTGATCATCATGGAGACGCACTATGCGGTCTCCGGCGAGGCAGCCACGGATGCGATGATGCGAAAGCTTATCGTTGAAGGGTTTTCCCTTCATCTTGGCCATTCCGCGCATCAATTTGTGGTCCTGCGCCGGTAAACTGCTACCGAGGGACTACAGCCAATTGCTCAACCCCACGATCTCTGTTTCGAAGGTTCGACCATCGGGTCGGAAGTGGTTTCGATGAACCGACGAGAGTTTACGGCGTTAACGGTCACATCTTTTGGCCTGGTTTGCCCATCGCGATGGAGTCTGGACAGGAGTCTGGCGGCTGCTATGCCCGTGATTGCTCAAGCTGCCACCCCAGCCGGGTTGCTTCACGCCCCCATCGAGCTTGCCGGCGACTGGGGTCGCATGCTGCCGGGTGCCGCCCTTCAGGTCGTCGAGCGCATGCGCCATGCTTGCCTCGACGGTGTCCGCCTCGTTTCAGATCGCCAGCCGACGAGACTACGCGTCGAGGAACATACCTCCGGTTCGCCAGCCGTCTGGCTGCACCCCGACGGCAGCAGCATGGCCTGGACAATTGTCGATATCGGCGAGCGGGACTGGTCGAAGCTCGCCTACCAATTCGGGCATGAGCTCGGCCATGTCTTTGCCAACAGCTGGCAGGCCGACGCCAAGCCCGCGCCTCCCTGTCAATGGCTCGAGGAAGCCATGGTGGAGGCCTTTTCGCTGCGTGGCCTGGGGCGCCTGGCGAAGGACTGGAAACAAAACCCGCCCTTTCCCGGCGACAACGCCTTCGGCGACGCCATCGCCGAGTATCGCCAGAACATCATCAACGGCTACAAGGCGCTTGCCGACTCTCAGGGTCTCACTAGCGACCCGGCAAAGTGGTTTGCCAAGCACCGAAGCGAGATCGAAGTTCCGAACCTCAACTCGTTCGCACAAGCAATGTCCTTGAACATTCTCGCTCAATACGAGGGGGCTTCAGAATGTATCGAGGCCCTTGGCGCACTCAATCGCTGGCCTGGCCGGAGCAGCATTCCAATCGGCGAATATCTGCAACGCTGGAAAGACAGCTGCGCCGATTTACACGCGTCACCTCAGTTGCCGATCCACTTGAGCGAGATTTTGGGAATTCTGCCTGGCCTCAAGTGATACCTGGCCGATCAGCTGTTGCTCGCTGGTAGACACCGAGGACCACATTCAATAGCCGAATCTAAAGCGCGTGGCGTCGAAACGGATTCACGCGACGCGCTTTTAGGTCGTTGCTTGATGCATGTCGTTGTCGCAAAACTGGAGTGCACTCCTCATGGGAGGCGCGACACCGCTGGCATCCACGCCCTTTTTGCAGAACTTGACGCACACAACCCTTTTTGAACTGCACCGGCGGCGTGATCGAGGTACTCATACCTAACCACGCCGCCGGTTTACGCCGTTGCCCGAGGCACAGTATTTGGGAACACAGAACCTTGGCCTGGCGTATTTTGTTGCGTCGAACCGCAGCCTGCGGCCCGGTGGCTTTCCTCAATAAACCACGACGCTGCGGATCGACTTGCCCTCATGCATGAGGTCGAAGCCCTTGTTGATGTCTTCCAGCTTCAGCGTATGGGTGATCATCGGATCGATCTGGATCTTTTTCTCCATGTACCAGTCGACGATTTTTGGCACGTCGGTGCGGCCGCGCGCGCCGCCGAAGGCGGTGCCCATCCAGCTGCGCCCGGTGACCAGCTGGAACGGCCTGGTCGAGATCTCCTGGCCGGCGCCGGCAACGCCGATGACGACCGACTTGCCCCAGCCGCGATGCGAGGCCTCCAGCGCCTGGCGCATCACCTTGGTGTTGCCGGTGCAGTCGAAGGTGTAGTCGGCGCCGCCGATCTGGTCGGCGCCGCGCTTGGTCAGGTTGACCAGGTAAGGCACGACGTCGCCGTCGATCTCCTTCGGATTGACGAAATGCGTCATGCCGAACTTCTCGCCCCAGGCCTTCTTGTCGTTGTTCAGATCGACGCCGATGATCATGTCGGCGCCGGCAAGGCGAAGCCCCTGGATGACGTTCAAGCCGATGCCGCCGAGGCCGAAGACGACCGCCGTCGCGCCTTGCTCGACCTTGGCGGTGTTGATGACGGCGCCGATGCCGGTGGTCACGCCGCAGCCGATGTAGCAGATCTTGTCGAAGGGGGCGTCGGGATTGACCTTGGCGACCGCGATCTCGGGCAGCACGGTGAAGTTGGAGAAGGTCGAGCAGCCCATATAGTGGAACAGCTTGTCCTTGCCCATCGAGAAGCGCGAGGTGCCGTCGGGCATCAACCCCTGCCCTTGCGTGGCGCGGATGGCGGTGCACAGATTGGTCTTGCGCGACAGGCACGACGGGCACTGCCGGCATTCGGGCGTATAGAGCGGGATGACATGGTCGCCCTTCTTGACCGAGGTGACGCCCTTGCCGACATCGACGACGATGCCGGCGCCCTCATGGCCGAGGATCGCCGGAAACAGCCCTTCCGGATCGGCGCCCGACAGCGTGAACTCGTCGGTATGGCAGATGCCGGTTGCCTTGACCTCGACCAGAACCTCGCCCTCGCGCGGCCCTTCGAGGTCCACCTCCATGATCTCCAGCGGCTTTCCGGCGGCGACGGCAACGGCGGCACGCGTCTTCATTTCTTCCCTCCCGAATTTGCTTGCCGAGGCGAGTGCCCGGCCTGTGCCTGAAACTTACGCCGCGGCCCTGGCGGGCCCGGCCGGGAACACGCCCGACATGACGATAAAACCCTTGATGCGCTTCACGCGATCGCACCAGCGGCGGATCGCCGGATAATCCTGACGCGGAATACCGCCCTCTTCCGACAGCATGATGTAGGGGAAGCAGGCGATGTCGGCGATCGTCGGATGCGCGGCCGAGCAGATCCACTGGCGGCCTTCCTGCTCGCCGAACCAGAGATGTTCGTCGAGGATACGGAACAGCCGGTGCGTGCCGGCGCGCGCGGCATCGACGTCGAAATCGTAAAACAGCGCATCGTGTAGGCGCGCGGCCGATGCAGTCCCGGTGATGCCGTCGGCAAAGGCCAGCCACTGGCTGATCTCGCCGAGCAACGCCGGATTGTCCCTCGGGTACCACGTGCCGGACGGATCGTATTTCGACGCCAGATACACCAGGATCGCCTGAGCATCGCGCAGGATCAGCCCGCCATCGTCGATGACCGGCAACTGACCGAGCGGATTGAGCTTCAGGAACCATTCCGACTTGTGCTCGCGCCCGGGGTAGAAGTCGACGGGCACCGTCCTATGGGTCATGCCGAGGAAGCTCATCAAGAGCCGCAATTTGTAGCAATTTCCCGACAGCTCGTAGTCGTAAAGCGTGATCATAATTAGCCCCTACATGTCGAGCACGAGGCGGGCCGACTTGGCGCGCGAGACGCAGGTCATGATCTTCGTTCCGGCCTTGCGTTCGGCGTCGTTGAGATAGACGTCCTGATGGTCGGGCTCACCTTCGATCACCGTCGCCACGCAGGTGCCGCAGGCGCCCTGCTCGCAAGAGGAGGGCACGTCGATGCCGCTCTCGCGCATGACCTGCAGGATCGTCTTGCCGGCTGGCACCTGCAGCGTGACGCAGGAGCGCGCCAGCGCCACTTCGAAGCTTGAGCTGTCATCGATCTTGTTGGTGTTTTTGAAATATTCGAAGTGCACAGCGCTGTCGGGCCAGCCCTGCTCGGCCGCCATCTTGCGCGCGGCCTCCAGCATCGGGCCGGGGCCGCAGATGTAGAGGTGCATGCCGTTCCGATAGCCTGTGAGCACGCGGCGGAGTTCGGCGCCAGTCGCATCTGGCGACAGGCCAAGATGCGGCCTCAGCGTGTCGCCAAGCAGCTTCAGCCGATCGGCGAAAGCGAGGTGCTCCTCGCCTTGCGCGAAATAGTGCAGCTCATGCGTCAGCTCCTGGTTCTTCAACGCCTGCGCCATGGAGAGCAGCGGCGTGATGCCGATGCCGCCGGCAACGAAGATCGTCTTGATGGCATCGCGGCGCAGCGGGAAATTGTTGCGCGGCTCCGAGATCGCCAGGATGTCACCTTCGCGCACGGTCTCATGCATGCACTTGGAACCACCCTTCGAATCCCGCTCCAGCTTGACGCCGATGGTGAAACTGTCGGTCTCGCCGGGTCCATTGGTGATCGAATACTGGCGGATCTCGCCATTGGGCATATGGACGTCGATATGCGCGCCCGGCTGGAAGGTAGGCAGGATGCCCTTGATCGGCCGCAGCTCGAAACCGGCAATGCCGTCGGCCGCCTGCCACTTCCGGCCCACCGTGACCCGCAGCGCCGCCTTGCGGCCATGCGCGGTCAACTCCGGCATCTCGGCGAGCTCGGCGGACACGCGTTCATAGACCGGCTCGATCGGCGCCGGCGCGGGTGTATTCGCCACGTCGCGCTCGACCTCGTCGCGCAGTTTTGAAAGCCGTTCATTGTGATGCCGCAGCACGGCGACGCGCGCGGCCCCTTCAGCGTCCCGGTCGAGAACGCCGCGAATGACGGAACGGTTGGAATCGACCGGCTGGACGAAGAAGACGCCGAGCGTCTCAGTGCCGCCGTCGCGCGAACGAAGCGCCACGGCAAAATCCTGGCTGGCCTCGACGGTGGTTTCGGCGCCATCGCCATCGATGGCTCCACTGGGCTGGAAGCGATAGGCCTTCAGCGCTTGCGCGATCTTGCCGGCCGGCGCATTGACCGGAATGCCACGCAACGCGAGCAGCTTGCCCTCGGCGAGGCCCGCGACATCCGGCACCTCGCCCAGCGCCTCTTCCGACGACCAGATCAGCCCGTAGCGTTCGACCGCCGGATAGGTGCGGTTGGTGATGGTGCGGGCCGGCGCGTCGGCCGGATGCGCAGGGATGTAGGTGCAGCCGGCGGTACGGTTGGAATAGCGCCAGCCATGATACTGGCACTTCAGCTCGCGACCGTCATTGATGCCGATCGACAGCCTGACGCCGCGATGCAGGCAACGGTTCTCCCAGATGTTGACATAGCCGTCATCGGCCCGCCAGACCGCGAACTCGCGACCGAGCAACTGGCCGTGGAACACATGGCGGAACGGCAGGTCATGGGCAGCGGCGATCGGATGCCACCGGCTTCGGGCTTCTTCCAACATCAATCGTCTCCAAAATGTCCTGGTCAGGCTGCAGCCGGGATGACCCCGTAGGTCACTCCCTTCTGGCTGAGCCAGCGCCGGTAGGCGATCGCCGACTTGTCGGCGCGGATCGGGGTTTCGGCGCGCGGATCGAGCGGCAGACGCTTCGGCACCTGGTTTTCCAGGATCGGCTTGTCCTGGCCAAAGATCGTCTGCTGGAAGCGCTTGATCACCTTGTCTTCGCTGTTCTCGTCCAGCACGCAAAGCAGCATGTGGGCGCGCACATGCTCCTGGTCGACTGGCTGCAGGAAGATGGCGATCACATCGCGCCGGCTCTCGTCGACCGGGCTCGATTTATAGAGCACCGAGCAATAGGGATGCGGCACGCGGTAGACATAGTCGACATCGGCGCCGCCGTCCGAGGCGGTCGAGGCCATCGGCTGGAAGAAGCGGCAGCGGGTCGCCAGAATCTCGTCGCGGTCGACCGAAATCTCGACATCGTATTCCTTGACTTCGGTATGCGGTTCGGCGCCGAGGATATCGGTGTGGACATATGGAAAATGGCCCATGTCGAGAAAGTTCTCGATGGCGCGCGGCGCCGAGACGTTGACGCCGAAGGTCGCGGCGTTGAGCCGGCGCCGGTCGGGCTCGGCATATTCGGGAATCGGGAAGAGGTCGGCCGAAGGCTCACCCAGCGAGGTCCAGACATAGCCATAGGCGCTTTTCGCCGGCAGCCTATCGGGCGCCGCTACGTGGTCGGCCCGGCGCAGGTCTGGCCGCGAGCGCCAGACCACCGGCTCACCACTCACGTCGACCGCAAAGCTGAGGCGCTCCTCGAGCAGTACCGTCTGCTGGACGGAGCCGGGGACAGCCTCGGCGATCGCACCAATCGGATGCCAGAGATTGAGCACCACAGGGTCCGTGCATTTCGTCATAATGTCTTTCCTTTGCATGCAGCAGACATCGTGATCAGGCTCGCGCCGGTATGGCGCCGTAAGTGACGGAGCGATCGCGCAGCCACCGCCGGTAGGAGACCGAGACGGCATCGGCGCGGATCGGTGTCTCGGCGCGCGGATCGAGCGGCAGGCGCCTGGGAACCTGGTTCTCGAGGATCGGCTTGTCCTGCGCGAAAATCAATTGCATGAAGCTACGCACGGTCGCCGCCTCCATGCCTTCCTTGAGATAGCAAAGATATGGATGCGCGATGCAGTTCTCTTCGTCCACCGGCTGCACGAAGAGCGTGATGACGTCGAGCCGGTGCTTCTGGATCGGGTTGCTCTTGTAGAGCGCCACCGTATAGGGCCGGATTACCTTGTAGATGTAATCGACGACGAAACCTTCCTTGGCGGTGGGCGAAGCAACGGGCTGATAGAATTTGCACTCGGTCGCCAGAACCTCGTCCTGCGCGGTGATCTCGACATTGTAAGGCGCCACTTCGGTGTGCGGCTCCTCGCCCAGCCATCCGGTGTGAACGAAAGGGAAGTGGCCCATGTCGAGGAAGTTCTCGACGGCACGCAGGCCGGACACCTTGACCGCGATCGATCCACCACTGACGAGGTGACGATCCCCTTCATTGGCCTCGGGGATGTAGACGATCTCGCGCCAGGGCATGTCGAGGCATGCCCAGATGAAGCCGTAACGTTCAGCCGAGTTGACGACGGCGCCATTATCGGCACGGACGACCTCGGCCTTGTCCACGCGCTTACGGACGACCAGGTCGACGCCGAGCAGCCTTGTCGGAAATGGCATATCCGCGGAGAGCGATTCCTGGTCGGCAACGATATGCCAGTCGTTCAGAAGCTCCCGGTCGACGCAGTGGGTAGCCATCGGCATCCCTTCCAACTCGGCTAGCCCTTCACCATGAACCTAGCCCGGCGTTTCGACATAACGAAAACACAAGATTGGATATCAATCAACGATTTTTTGTCAGCCAAAGCGTATTTTTGTGTTGACAGATTTCGACGATTGACTTCCGATGTATGGAATTCTGAATTTGAGATATGTCGCATCGCGACGGGGCATGTCTTCACTACGGAAAGCCTGCTGATCATGTCCTCGAACTCGCGGAGAACCGCGCCTTGAGCAGCCGTTCCCAGACGATAGCGGATATCCTGACGCGCGCCATCATCGACCATCGGCTGGTACCCGGCTGCAAGCTCGGCGAGCGCGAGCTTTCCGAAATTTTCGACGTCAGCCGCATCGTCGTGCGCCAGGCCCTGATCCGGCTTGCCGACGATGGGCTCGCCCAGATCGAGCGCAATCGCGGCGCCTTCGTCGCCAAGCCGAGCATGCAGGAAGCGATGGAGATCTACGACGCGCTGACGCTTGTCGAACAGGGCGTCGCCGCCCAGCTCAGCGATCGCCTCGGCCCCGCTGGATGGGCGGAGCTGCGCCAGCATGTCGAACGTCAGCGCCAGGCTGTCGCCTCAGGGAACGACGCGCTGGCGGACGTGCTGGGCCAGGAGTTTCACTCCGTCTTCGTGCGCCTGAGCCGCAACAAGGTCATGCAGGAAATCCATGCCCAGCTCGTGCGCCGCACGACGCTGCTACGCTCCTTGATCACGGCTGATTTCGATTATTGCAATCTGCTCGACGACCATTCGCGCGTCGTCGACCTTCTCGAAAAGGGCCGGCTGAAACAGGCCATGGACCTGATCGACACGCACCACCGAGCGGTGGTGCGCGGCTACATCATGGATCGCGAAGTGTACGCGGAAATGACGCCCGCCGAGGCTCTGGCGCCCTATCTCGACGGCAGGGTCGACGGCGCGGCTCCGATCGCGCCGCGAGCACCGACACACCAATCCGGGAACGGCAACGGCACGGCACACGTGCATGTCCATCTCCCCAAGCAAGATCCGGCACCGAAGAGCCGGGCCTCAACCAAAAAAGCCAACAGAGGGTTACAATCATGAACGAGCTGACAAGACGTGGATTCCTGAAATACAGTGGCGCGCTGGGTGCGGCACTTGGCACCGGAGGACTGAGCACCATCGCCAGGGCCGATGACGTGCTCAAGATCGGCGTCGTCTATGTCTCGCCGATCGCCGAGATCGGCTGGACCAAGCAGCACAGCCTCGGCGTCGAGGCGATCAAGTCCGAATTCGGCGACAAGGCGAAACTCACCGTCATCGACAATATCTTCATGCCGCAGGATGCGGAGCGCGTCTTCCGCGAGCTTGCCAGCGCCGGCAATCAGTTGATCTTCGGCACCAGTTTCTCGCATGGCACGCCGATGCAGAAGGTGGCACCGCGCTTCCCCAAGATCGCTTTCGAGCATTGCTCGGGCATCGTCCATCTCGCCAATCTCGGCACCTTCGAAGCCAAGTATTATGAAGGCACCTTCGTCGCCGGCGCGGCGGGCGGCTACATGTCGAAGTCGGGCAAGATCGGCTTCATCGGCGGCTTCCCGATCCCCGACATCGTCGGCCCGGCCAACGCGCTGTTGCTCGGCGCCCAGAGCGTCAACCCGAACGCCACCTGCAACGCCATCTTCCTCAATTCCTGGTTCGATCCGGGCAAGGAGAAGGAAGCCGCCAAGACACTGCTTTCCCAGGGCTGTGACGTCATCTGCTCGATGACCGACACGGCGACCGGCGTGCAGGTCGCCGGCGAAGGCGGCGCGTGGTCGATCGGCTACGCCAGCGACATGTCGAAATTCGCTTCCGGCAAGCAGCTCACCTCCTTCGTGCTCGACTGGACCAGCGACTATGTCGGCGCCGCCAAGGCTGTGGCGGCGGGCAGTTGGAAACCGGAAGTGCGCTGGGACGGACTGGCAGCGGGCGTGGTCAAGATGGCGCCCTACAATGAAGGCATACCGGCCGACACCAAGACCAAGCTGAAGCAGCTCGAAGCCGATATCGGCAGCGGCAAGGTGCATCCTTATGGCGGCGAGCTGAAGGATCAGGACGGCGCCGTCAAGGTCGCGGCCGGATCGGTGCTCGACGACGACAGCATCCGCGGCATGAACTGGTTCGTCAAGGGAATGATCGGCAAATTGAGCTGATCGCATTCGAAGAAACGGGGGGCGTCGAACGGCAATTTCCGGCGTCCCCCGTCTGGTTCCCGTCCAACCCCGCTGCAAGCCCGGCAGGACCCGCCATGCATCCGCGACTAGAATTGCGCAACATCTCAAAGCGCTATCCCGGCGTCGTCGCCAATGACGACGTCTCGCTGTCGATTCAACCCGGCGAAATCCATGCGGTGCTCGGCGAAAACGGCGCCGGCAAATCGACGCTGATGAAGATAATCTACGGGGCGGCGCAAGCCGATTCCGGTGACATCTATTGCGACGGCAAGCTTATCGCGGCGCATAATCCGGCGACGTCGCGCGCGCTCGGCATCGAGATGGTCTATCAGCATTTCGCATTGTTCGAGTCCGTCTCGGTGGTCGAGAACATCGCGCTGTCGGCGAGCAGCGCCTTCCATCTGCCTTCGCTTGCCGAAAAGATCCGCGAGCTTTCGCTGCGCTACGGCATGCCCATCGACCCGTATCGCCAGGTGCATGACCTGTCGGTCGGCGAGCGGCAGCGCGTCGAGATCGTGCGCTGCCTCTTACAGGCGCCAAAACTCCTGATCCTCGACGAGCCGACCTCGGTGCTGACGCCGCAGGCCGTGGTCAAGCTGTTCGATACACTGCGGCAGCTCTCGGCCGAAGGCTGTTCGATCGTCTATATCAGCCACAAGCTCGACGAGGTGCAGGAACTCTGCGACACCGCGACCGTGCTGCGCAACGGCAAAGTCACCGGCACCGCGCGGCCGAAGGAAACGACCTCGCTGGAGCTTGCCCGCATGATGGTGGGTTCCAGGCTGCCGGAAATGCATGTCAGCCCCGCCATTCCCAGCGACAGGCCGATGCTCGAGGTCAGAAATCTTTCAGCCGACGCACGCGACCATTTCGGCGTCGACCTTAAGGATGTCTCGTTCAACGTGCATGGCGGCGAGATCGTCGGCCTGGCGGGAGTCTCCGGCAACGGCCAGGCCGAGTTGATCGCGCTGCTCAGCGGCGAGCGCCGGCATGGCCAAGGCGACGCGATCAAAATCAACGGAGCGCCGGCCGCCACCTTGCGGCCCGACGAGCGCCGCAAGCTCGGCCTCGCCTTCATTCCCGAGGAACGGCTCGGGCGCGGCGCCGTGCCGTCGCATACGTTGTGGGAAAACGCCGTGCTGACCGCCCATCGCTTCGGCACGGTCCGCAAGGGTCTCGTCGACCGCCGCAAGGCCGCCGCCTTCGCCGCCGGCATCATCGACAGGTTCAAGGTCAAGGCCAATGGCCCCGGCTCGACGGCGCAGAGCCTGTCCGGCGGCAATCTACAGAAATTCATTGTCGGCCGCGAGATCGCGCTGGCGCCGAAATTGCTGCTCGTCTCGCAGCCGACCTGGGGGGTCGATGTCGGGGCAAGCGCCTTCATCCGCCAGACCATCGTCGACCTGAGCCGCGCCGGCGCCGCGGTGTTCGTCGTTTCGGAGGAACTCGACGAACTGTTCGAGATCTGCGACCGGCTGTTCGTCATCTGCCAGGGTCGCGTGTCGCCGCCGGTGGCGCGCACCAGCACCGACCGCGAGGAGATCGGGTTGCTGATGACCGGCCGGACCATGGGCCAGGACAAGACAGGGAGCAGCAGCATTGCACTTCAGAATTGAACAAAGGCCGGAGCCTTCCGCCACGATGCGCATCGCCGCGCCGGTGCTGGCGTCCGTCCTGACGCTGATCGTCGGCTCGGTCTTCTTCGCCTCGCTCGGGCATGATCCGCTGCCGACGCTCTATGCCTTCTTCATCGAGCCGCTGAGCTCGATGAATGGCCTCTCGGAATGGTTGCTGAAAGCCTCACCGCTGATCCTGATTGCCTGTGGACTGGCGATCGGCTTTCGCGCCAATGTCTGGAACATCGGCGCCGAGGGGCAATTCACGATGGGCGCGATTGCTGCGAGCGGCGTCGGCTTGTTCTGGCCGAACCCGGACAGCGCCCTGCTCTTGCCGCTGATGTTCCTGGCCGGGATGGCCGCCGGGATGGCCTGGGCGGCGATCCCCGCCTTCCTGCGCTCGCGCATGAACACCAACGAGATCCTGGTCACGCTGATGATGACCTATATCGCGACGCTGTTCCTGTCCTATCTGGTGCATGGACCATGGCGCGATCCCGCCGGCTTCAACTATCCGCAGACGGCGCTTCTGCCGGCGGCCGCGATGTTTCAGTCCTTCGATCCGGCCTACCGGGTGAACTCCTCGATCTTCATCACTGTCGTCGCCGTGCTTTTGATGTGGCTGTTCGCCGACCGCAGCTTCCTCGGCTACAAGATGTCGGTCGGCGGCGCGGCCCCGCTCGCCGCTCGCTATGCCGGCTTTCGCGAGTCGGCTGCGGTGTGGATCGGATTGCTGGCTGGCGGCGCCGCGGCAGGCATTGCCGGCATGGCGGAAGCTGCCGGACCGCTCGGACAGCTTTCGCCGCAGATTTCGCCCGGCTACGGCTTTGCCGCCATCATCGTCGCCTTCATCGGACGTCTGAATGCCTTCGGCATCGTGCTCGGCGGGCTGTTGATGTCGCTGCTTTTCCTCGGCGGCGAAGGCGTGCAGATGACGCTTGCCCTGCCCTCGGCCCTGACGCGCATCTTCCAGGGCATCCTGCTGTTATTCCTGCTCGCAGCCGACTTCTTCATTTTCTATCGCATTCGCCTGGTGCGGCCGGCCCCTGATGCGCATGCGCCCGAGACGGCGCGATAGCGGGAGACGTCGGATGGAACTCTTCATCGCCATCTTCACCGGCACCATCATCGCCGCCACGCCGCTGATCTTTGCAGCACTTGGCGAGCTCGTGGTCGAGAAATCCGGCGTGCTCAATCTCGGCATCGAAGGCATGATGCTGATGGGTGCGGCGCTTGCTTTCTGGGCGGTCACGGCCGGCTATCCGATGCCCGTTGCAATCCTCGCCGGCGCGCTGGCCGGCGCTGCCGCCTCACTGCTCTTCGGCGTGCTGGCGCTAACCTTCCTCACCAACCAGTATGCCGCCGGCTTGGCGCTGGCGATCTTCGGTTCCGGCGTGTCGGCATTCATCGGTCGCGGTTTCGGCAGCGATCCGATCGAAGCGCTGCACGGCGTCAGCATGCCCATCCTCTCCGACCTGCCGGTGCTCGGCCCGCTGCTCTTCCGCTTCGATCCGCTTGTATACCTGGCACTCTTGATGTTCGTGGCGATCAGTTGGTTCCTTTATCGCACCAAGGCAGGCCTCATCCTGCGCACGATCGGGGAATCGCCGCAGACCTCCCACGCCATCGGCTATCCAGTGATCCGGATCCGCTACATGGCGGTGCTGTTCGGCGGGCTGATGGCAGGCCTCGCCGGCGCCTATCTGTCGGTCGCCTACACGCCGCTCTGGGTCGAGAACATGACCGCGGGCAAAGGCTGGATCGCCTTGGCGCTGGTGGTCTTCGCGACATGGCGGCCGCTGCGCGTTCTGCTCGGCGCCTGGCTATTCGGCGGCATGACGATCCTGCAACTCCAAGGACAGGCTCTAGGTCTTCAGGTCCCATCCGAACTGCTGTCGGCCCTGCCTTATCTGGCGACGATCGTGGTGCTGGTGCTGATCTCGCGTAACCGCCAGATATTGGCGCTGCATTTTCCAGCCTCGCTGGCAAAACCGTTTCGACCGGCCGGTTGAGGCCCGCCCTTCGCACGTTGTTGCCAGCGATTGCCGCACGCAATGTCGGTGAGCTTTTTCGTCATCCGGGGCCCCGCGCTATGTTCAGCAGGTCACGTCAACAAGATCGAGAAAATTGACCAACGGGACCCAAATCATTTCATCCAAATCTCGCTATTGACGCCAAGAGCGGGTCAGCAAGATGTCGCCATGCGGAAGCTGCGCACGAAGCTGTCCACCACATTGTCGAGGTCGGCCATCGACAGGCAGAGCGGCGGGCACATTCTGATGACGTTGCGGTACGGACCCGAGCGGCTGGCGACGAGGCCCTGACGCCGGGTTTCCTCGAAGACCTGCAAGGTTGCTTCGGGCGCCGGCTCCTTCGTTGCGCGGTCCTTCACGAGCTCGATGGCGAGCATCAGGCCTTGTCCCCTTACGTCGCCGATCAGCGGGAAATCTTTCCTTAGCTCCTGAAGCCTTTCCTTCAACGCGCCGCCGACCTTGGCGGCATTCTCCTGGAGCCGCTCGTCGCGCATCACCTTGAGCACCGCGCGGCCTGCCGCGCAGGCGACGGGATTGGCGCCGTAAGTGTGGAACAGGAACTTGTCGGCCATGGACTCCGCGACGGCGCGCCTGGCAATGACGGCGCCGAGCGGAATGCCGTTACCGACACCCTTGGCGACGACGACGATGTCGGGAACGACGCCATGCGATTCGAACGCCCAGAAGGCATCGCCAGTGCGTCCGACGCCGGACTGCACCTCATCGATGATGCAGACGCCGCCCGCCGCCCGCACGCGTTCGAAAGCGCCGGCGATGTAGCCGGCAGGCATCGGCACGATGCCGCCATAACCCTGCACCGGCTCGATGATCATGCCGGCCAACCGGCCGCTGGTCGAGCTGGATATGGCGCGCTCGACCTCGTTCAGATATGGCTGCACGCCTTCGCCGTGGACGCCGCGATACTGATTGGGCTCGGCTACGAACGTCACCCCGCCAAGTTGCGGCACCTGATGACGAAAACCGGCTATGCCTGTTACCGACTGGGCGCCGAATGTGGCGCCGTGATAACTTGAGCCGAGCGCCAGCATGTCGATGCTGCCGGTGTGCGAGCGCGCCATCAGCAAGGCAAGGTCGATCGCTTCGGCGCCGCTGTTGGTGAAATGCACGACCCAATCGTGACCGGCCGGCATCGTCGCCACCAGTTCCTCGGCGTATTGGGCGGGAACCGGATGGTAGAACATCGTCGTGCAATGCGTCAGCTCGCTCACCTGCTCGGTGGCGGCCTTGACCACCTGCGGATGGGCGTGGCCGACCGAGATGCACAGGTTCATGCCGAGCAGGTCGATGTATTTGCGGTCCTTCTCGTCCCAGACATATTGGCCCCTGCCGCGCTTGAGGATCAGCGGTTCCTTATAGGGAACGAATTTGCGCTGCGAGGCCGAATAGAAGCGGTTCCGCCGATCGACAATCGCCTCGGTCGACCAGTCGATGTCCAGACTTGAATGGAAGTGCGGAGCGTTCATGCCGTATCTCCAGTGTTGCGAATTCCGGAGATTGAAAACACGGAATGCGTGGCGCGCACACCGGCAAAGCTCGTCATCAGGATAACTGATGAAGCTGATTAGTCGCTCCTCGAGGGGCGGTCGAGCGTGTAGCAGTCGGCCGGAAGGCCGGGCAGGCGCGTGCTGATCGCCTGGGTCAGCACTTCCGCGGTGCGGTCGGCGAAAGCCTCGGGGATATTTCCGAGTTCGCGCTCACGCGCCACCAGCAGAATGTTGCGTGACAGGCTGGTGAAGGGTAGAGGATGGACGTCGATCTCCATGCCTTCCGCTAGGCCATCGATGAGCAAGGTCGGCGTCAGGATGGCGAAGCCCATGCCAGCGGCCACCGGCGCCATCACCACGCTGGAACGATCGCCTTCCATGGCGCGCGCAATCTCGATGCGCAGCCGGCTGAGATGCTGATCGACGCGCAGGCCGACAGGCGTCTCGCGCGAGAAGCGCACGAAGGCGAGCTTCTTGGACAGCTTGACGATGTCGCCGACATCGCCGGCAAAGCCTTTCGGCGTCACCAGCAGGAATTTCTCGGTCATCACCGGATAGCGCGTCAGCCCCTCGATCTCGAACAACTCTCCGGAGGTAACCGCAAGGTCGGCGCGGCGAGCGCGCAGCAAAGCGACGTGGTCGGTAGCGAGCCCCGCGAACAGGCTGAGCTCGGGAATGCCGAAGTTCTTGCGGGCCAGCACCGAAAGCGCCGGCGCCAGGGTGGTCGCGATCGACGCCAGAAGCGCGATGCGCAAAAGCGGCAGCGGCGCCGCGTTGACGCGCCGCGCATCCGTGCGCAAGCCCTCGACCTCGCTCAGTATGGCGACCGCGCGGCGATGCAAGGCGATGCCGGCCTTGGTGAGCTCGATCGGTCGCAGATTGCGGTCGATCAGACCGACGCCGAGCGCGCTTTCCAGATTCTTTAGATGCTGGGAAGCGGCTGATTGCGTCATGCCCAGCATCTGCGCCGCCTGCGTTACATGCCTGGTCTCTACGATGGCGACGAACACCTCGATCGACCGGAACAGATTGAAATCGAAACTGCCGCTCTTCACCCGCAACTCCGCCCTCAGGGCTCCATAAGTTTTCCTAATGTTGCGAAATTTAGGTTGAGCGCAAGAGGCTTGGCGGAAAAGATCGCCCGGTTCGATCCAGCAAAGGTAGCTTACAAGGTGAATGACAGCGCACGCATCGTGATCATTGGCGGCGGAGTCATTGGCCTCGGCATAGCCTATCACCTGGCTGAATTGGGTGTGAGCGATGTCGTCCTCCTGGAACGCCACCAGCTGACCAGCGGCACTTCCTGGCATGCAGCCGGAATCGTCGGTCCGTTGCGCGCCAGCCTCAACCTGACAAGGCTGGCGCAATATGCGACCGAGCTGTTTCCACGCCTCGAGGAGCTGACCGGCCAGGCGTCCGGCTACAGGCGCACCGGCGGCCTCTGGCTGGCGCGGCGTCCGGAGCGCATGGACGAGTTGAAGCGCATCGCGCATATGGGCGATGTCTGCGGCCTGACGGTGGGGATCGTCGATCAGGCCGGCGTGGCGGAACGCGTGCGCGGCATCGTCGCCGACGAGATCGAAGGCGCGCTCTGGGTCGAGGAAGACGGTCAGGCCAATCCGGTCGACATCTGTGCCGCCTACGCTAAACGTGCGCGCGCCGCCGGGATTCGCATCCTGGAAGGGGTTTCTTGTTCAGGCATAGTGACCCGCAATGGACGGGTCGCGGGTGTGAGGCTCGCCTCGGGCGTCACCATCGATTGCGAGATCGTCGTCAACTGCGCCGGCGCCTGGGCGCGCGATGTTGGTGTTCTGGCCGGCGTTCCGGTGCCACTGCAGGCGGTCGAGCACATGTATGTGGTGACCGAGCCGATCACCGGCCTGCAGGATCCGTTCCCGATCCTGCGCGACCTCGACGAAGGCATCTACATCAAGGGCGATTCCGGCAAGCTGGTGCTGGGCGGGTTCGAGCCGAATGCCAAGATCTTCGACGTCCGCGGACCGGCGGGTGACAGGCCTTTCCTCGAACTGCCGGAGGATTGGGAGCAGTTCGAACCGTTCATGTCTGCCGGGCTGAAGCTTCTGCCGGCGCTGTCCGATACCGGCATACGGCATTTCATGAATGGGCCGGAGAGTTTTACGCCGGATACACGTCCGCTGATGGGCGAGTCGCCCTATCTGCGCGGCTTCTATGTCGCCGCCGGCTTCAACTCGACCGGCATGATGTCGTCGGCCGGTGCCGGCAAGGCGATGGCCGAGTGGATCATCGACAGCGAGCCCGGGCTTGATCTCTGGGCGCTCGATATCGCCCGTTTCGACCGCTCGGCTGCGGCGCGTTCCTTTGTCGGCGCCAGGATGGAAGAATCAGTTGCCGATCTCTTCCGCATGCACTGGCCCTACAAGCAGGCATCCGCCGGTCGCGATGTGAGGCGTTCCGCCTTTCATAGGACCTTCGCAGAAGCCGGCGCCGTGTTCGGCGCACCGACCGGCTGGGAGCGTCCGCTGTGGTTCGGCGGAGAGGAGACGCGCGGCTACTCCGTGGGAACCCAGAAATGGTGGGGCGCGGCCAAGGCCGAAGCCGAGCGGATGGCGCAAGGCGTCGGATTGTTCGAGCTTTCGCCCTTCACCAAGATCGACGTGCGCGGACGCGACGCGGCCAAGCTGATGCAGAGGCTGTGCACGGCCGATGTCGACCGGCCCGAAGGCCGCGCCGTGTATACACAGATGCTCAATGCGCGCGGCGGCATCGAGGCCGACGTGACGGTCGCGCGGGTCGGAGCGGATGCTTTCCGTGTGATCTCGGGTGCAGCGACAAGGCAGAAAGACCTCGCTTGGATTAGCCGCCATGCCGAAGATCTTGGCCTCAATGTTTCGGTCTTCGACGCCACATCCGCTGAGGCCGTTCTCGGCATCATGGGGCCGCGCTCGCGCGACCTGCTGCAAGGCCTGACCGACGCCGATCTTTCCGATGCGGCATTTCCATTTTCCACCTCACAACGCATAGATATCGGCACCGCCAACGTCCGCGCCATCCGAGTCAGTTTTGTCGGCGAGCTCGGCTTCGAACTTTACGTGCCGGTAGAGCATGCCGAAAGCGTGTTTGCCACGATCATCTCGGCTGGCAGCGGCTATGGCTTGGCGCTTTGCGGGCACTACGCACTCGATGGCTGCCGCTTGGAAAAGGGCTACCGCCATTGGGGACACGATATCGGTCCGAAGGACACGCCATTGGAGGCGGGCCTCTCTTTTGCGGTATCCTGGAAGAAGAGCGATTTCATCGGCCGCGAGGCGCTGCTTAGGCAGAAGGCCGAGGGCGTACAGCGCCGGCTGATGCATTTCGCCGTTGAAGGAGCTAACCCCCTTCTGCTGCATGACGAGCCGATCTATCGAAACGGCAAGCTGGCCGGATTGACGACCTCGGGCGGGCTCGGCGCGCGCACGGGCCTCAGCCTTTGCCTTGGCTACGTCGCCAGCGATCCGGGCGAGCCGAAAACGCAGCTCTTTCAGTCTGACTACGAAATCGCGGTCGCCGGCACACGCTACAAAATGCGTACGCTCGACAAACCGCCTTACGACCCAACCGGAATGCGCATGCGCGGACATGCGGAGGAGACGCTATGAGACAACATGCCCGCGTGGTCATTATCGGCGGAGGCGCCATGGGCGTGTCGCTGCTCTATCACCTTGCCAAGCGAGGCTGGAGCGATGTCATGCTTGTCGAGAGACAGGAGCTGACGGCAGGCTCAACCTGGCATGCGGCGGGGCTCTGCACGCATTTCGCCCACAATGCAACGATCATGGAGATGCGCGCCCATTCGGTGCGGCTCTATCGCGAGATACTGACCGCCGAGACCGGACTGCCAACCGGCTTCCATGCCAGCGGCGCGCTGCGCATCACCCGCTCGAAAGCGCGCATGGATGAGTTCCGCCATGTGCAAGGGCTCGGCCGGTTCGTCGGCCATGACTTCCACATCCTGAGTCCAGCCGAGCTCAAGGATATCTATCCGCTCTGCCACACGGACGAGGTCATCGGCGCAATCTACGAGCCTAATGACGGCCATGTCGATCCGACACTGGCCACCAATGCCATGGCCGCTGGCGCGCGCTCGCGTGGCGCCGAGATCGTGCGGCATAATCCGGTACTGGGGATCGAGCGCAAGCCGTCCGGCGAATGGCTGGTGCGCACGGAGCAGGGCGACATCGTTGCCGAGCATATCGTCAACGCCGCCGGCACATGGTGCCGAGAGATCGGCGCAATGATGGGCATCGACCTGCCTGTCGTGCCGATGCTGCACCAATATGTCGTGACCGACACCGTTCCGGAAATCGCCGAGCGCATCGCCGCCGGCGCCAAGGAACTGCCGATCATCCGCGATCCGGAAGAGAGTTGGTACCTGCGCCAGGAGCGCGACGGCTACATCGTCGGCCCTTATGAGAAGTCGGCCCATCCGTGGGCGATCGACGGGGTGCCGCCGGAGTTCGGCATGGAATTGCTGCCGCCCGATCTCGACCGCGTCGAGCACATCATCGCGCTGGCCATGGACCGGGTGCCAGCGCTCGCCAATGCCGGCATCAAGACAGTGGTCAACGGCCCAATCACTTTCACGCCCGACGCCAACCCGCTGATCGGCCCTGCCTTTGGCCTCGGCAATGCATGGCTGCTCACCGGCTCCAGCATGGGTGTGATGGAAGGCGGCGGCGCCGGCCGTTTCCTTGCCGACTGGATCATCGACGGGGCGCCGCGCAGCGATGCGCTCGCCATCGATCCGCGCCGCTTCGGCAATTATGCCGACCGCGACTATCGCATCGACAAGGCGGTCGAAGGGTTCGGCCTGCAATTCGGGATCCACTATCCCAACGAAGAACGCGACGCCGGCCGGCCGCGTCGCACGACGCCGGCGCTGGACCTTCAAAAAAGCCAGGGCGCCGTGCTGGGCGTCGCCTATGGCTGGGAGCGGCCAAACTGGTTCGCCGTCAAGGGCGCCGACCGCGATCCGCCGCTGACCTTCCGCAAGCCCGGCTGGTTCGACGCCGTGCGTGGCGAGTGCCTTGCCGTGCAGGACAGCGTCGGCGCCATCGACCTCTCCGCCTTTTCCAAATTCGAGATCGGCGGGCCCGGCGCCAGCGCGTTCATGGCGTCGCTCGGCGCCAATCGGCCACCCGAACGCCTCGGCCGCATCGGCCTCATTCACGTGCTGACGGCGAATGGCGGCGTGGCGTCGGAATTTACCGTGACGCGCTTCGGCGATGACGGGTTCTATCTCACCAGCGCCGCCCTCGCGGAAAGGCATGACGAGGATCTGCTGCGCTCGCGCGCCGCGGAATTTCCTGGCGTGACGATCGACAACGTCACGGAAAGACGGGGGGTGCTGGGGGTGATGGGGCCGCGCGCCCGCGACCTGCTGGCAAAGATCTGCGAAGCGGATCTGTCGAATACGGCATTTCCCTGGCTTTCCGCGCAGATCATCCGGGTGGCGGGCATCAAGGCGGCTGCACTTCGGGTCTCCTATGCAGGTGAGCTCGGGTGGGAATTGCATGTGCAGCTCGCGCAATTCGGTAAGCTTTACGAAGCGGTCGCCAAGGCCAGCGCGCAGTTCGACCTACGTCCGTTTGGCATCTATGCACTGAACGCGATGCGGCTGGAAAAAAGCTATCGCGGCTGGGGCGCGGACCTGACCACCGAGCGGACGCCGCTGGAGGCTGGATTGAGCGCTTTGGTCAAAACCGAGGGGCGGACATTCGTCGGCCGCGAGGCGATGCTGGCACGCCTCGGCGACAGCTCCTGGACAATGGCGTTGCTCGAGATCGACGATGACGGTGAACGTCTGCCTTTCTACGCCCACGCGGTGATGCAGGCAGGCCGCCCCGTCGGGATCGTCACCTCCGGCGCGCGTGGTTTCCGGACCCGCAAGACGCTTGCCCTCGCCTATCTGCGGCCCGGTATCTCGCCGCAGCAATTGACGGTTTCCATCCTCGGCCGGGAGTTCTCCGCGCGTGAGCTTCGCGAGGCGCCTTACGACCCAGCCAATATGCGGCTTCGCGGACTTCAGCCCGCCGAGCAGTCTGCCTTAACGCCCGCTTGATATCGGAGCAGACCATGGACAAGGAAGCGACGATCACCACCGAAACGCATGCTCCGAGAACCGGCGGCCGCGCAGGAAGGCTCGGCCAGCGCAGCGCGCGGCAGGCGCCGCGGCGCCCCTATATCCGCCGCAGGATCGGCACCTTCAACATCCTCGATGAGGAGGGGCTGAGCCTGATCGAAGCCAATGCCGACCAGTTGCTCAAGGAAGTCGGCATGGAATTCCATGACGATCCCGAGATCCTCGATATCTTCCGCAACGCCGGCGCTGACGTGCAGGGGACGAGGGTACGCTTCGAGCCCGGCATGTGCCGCAAGATCATCCGCGCCACCGCGCCTTCGCAATTCAAGCAGCATGCGCGAAATCCCGAGAACACGGTGATGATCGGCGGCGACAATACGGTGCTCTGCCCATCCTGGGGACCGCCCTTCGTGCATGACCTCGATCGCGGCCGCCGCTATGCGACGATCGCGGATTTTCGCGATCTGGTGAAGATGCACCAGATGATCCCGCATCTGCATCATTCGGGCGGCGTCGTCTGCGAGCCGGTCGACCTGCCGGCCAACAAGCGCCATCTCGACATGCTCTATACCCACATCCGTCATTCGGACCGCGCCTTCATGGGCGCGTTCATCGGCTCGAAGCGGGCGCAGGACGCGGTCGACATGGCCAAGATCGTCTTCGGCGAAGAATTCGTCGCCAACAACGCCGTGCTTTATAACGTCTCCAACACCAATGCGCCGCTGGTGCTCGACGCCAACATGTCGGGCTCGCTGAAGGTCTATGCGCGCAACAACCAGCCGGTCGCCTGCACGCCCTGGACACTGGCTGGCGCGATGAGTCCTTGCACCGTCGCCGGCACGCTGGCGCAAGTGCTGGCCGAAGCGCTGGCCTGCCTCAGCCTCGTGCAGTTGATCAATCCCGGCGCGCCCTGCCTGATGGGGAGCTTCGCCAGCACCATCTCGATGCAGAGCGGCGCGCCGACCTTCGGCACGCCGGAGGCCGGCAAGATGGTGCTTGCGTGCGGGCAATTGGCGCGGCGCGTCGGCGTGCCGTTCCACACCGTCGGTTCGCTGTCGGCTTCCAAGCTTCCCGATGCCCAGGCCGAGCAGGAGGCGACCTGGGGTATATTGATGTCGATGTTTGCCGGCGCCAATGTCATCAACCATGCCACCGGCTGGCTCGAGGGTGGGCTAGTGACCGGCTTCGAGAAGACGGTCATCGACGCCGACCTCTGCGGCAAGCTCGCCAGCCTGTTCGAGGGCATCGATCTTTCCGTCAACGCGCAGGCGATGGAGGCCATCGAGGCAGTCGGGCCGGGCTCGCATTTCCTCGGCAGCGAGCATACGCAAGCCAACTTCCTTTCCGCCTTCTACCGATCCTCCATCAGCGACAACAATTCCTTCGAGCAGTGGAACGAGGAAGGACGGCTGGATGCCGCGCAGCGCGCCAACCGGCAATGGAAGCGGCTGCTCGAGGACTACCACGACCCCGGCCTCGATCCGGCGATCGACGAGGCGCTGCAGGCCTTCATTGCCAACCGGAAGGCCAGTGAGCCCGATCAAGCCTATTTCTAGAGCGACCTGGCTCAGAGCACGTTGCGGAACGCCAGCGACCTTATGCACTCCATCGATTTTCCTTATGTGATGAAATTTGGGATGGATTGCCTGCATGTTCCGCTAACCTGATGGGTAGACTGAATGAAATCAGCGCAACCAAGTTGGGGAACACCATGAAAGACTACCTGCTCAAGACCGCACTCGGCGTCCTTCTGCTGACGCCCGCGGCTTCTTCTTATGCTGCCGACGTGACGATGCCAGACCCGAATTACGCCACCGCGACGGCGGTCATGAACGTCATCAAGAACGCGGCCGAGCAGGAACTGGGGCTGGATGTTTCGACGGTGACGACCACCGCCGTTCCGGTGATCTGGGAAGCGATGAATCGCGGCAAGGGCGAGGTCGATATCTGGCCGGACGTCTGGTTGCCCAACCAGCAAGGCCTTGTCGACAAGTACGTCAAGGGCGCTGGCACCGTGAAGCTCGCCCAAAACGGCTACGAAGCCAAGCAGGGCTATTGCGTCACCCAGGTCACGGTCGACAAATATCACATCAAGGATGTCTCCGATCTCGCCAACCCGGACAACGCCAAGCTGTTCGACACCAATGGCGACGGCAAAGGCGAGATGTGGATCGGCGCGTCTGGCTGGCAGTCGACCAACATCGAGAAGGTCAGGGCGCGTGATTACGGTTTTGCCGATTTCTTCGACCTGCAGGTCACCGACGAAGCGGTGGCGGCGGCCTCGCTCGACCGCGCGGCGAAAGCCGACAAACCATGGGTCGGCTATTGCTACAGCCCACACCAGAATTTCGCCCGCTACAAGCTCGCCTTCCTGACCGAGCCGAAGAACGACCCGGCGAAATTCGTCGTCGTGCAGCCCAACGACGATCCGCAATGGTTCGAAAAATCGAAGGTGTCGTCGGCCTATGCTGACACCACCGTGCATGTTGCCTATGCTGCCACGCTGGCGCAGCGCCAGCCGGACCTGACGGCGGCGCTGGAGCGTATGAGCTTCAACCCGGACGACATCTCGAAATGGGCATACGCTATCATCGTCGACAAGAAGCCGGCCGACGAGGTGGCCAAGGAGTGGATCAAGGTCCATCCGGGCGACGTGGCAAAGTGGTTCGGCCACTGAGCGGAGTGGCGCACGGCGACCATGGCCGGGAAGCGTAGGCGTGGACGCCGTGTCGGCCAACCTGAACCCTAAGCGGAGCGGCTCGGCCGCTCCGCCCGCTATCGTCATGAACGGCGTCTGGAAGGTGTTCGGTCCGCGCGCGCCCGAGGCCATGGCATCCATCCTGCGCGACAGGCTGGACAAGGAGGACGTGGTCAAGCGGTTCGGCTGCGTCGTCGGCGTGGCCGATGTCAGTATCTCGGTCGCACCCGGCGAAATCTTCTGCGTGATGGGTCTGTCGGGCAGCGGCAAATCGACCTTGATCCGCCATATCAACCGACTGCTCGAACCCTCCGCCGGCGAGATTTTCGTCGACGGCGAGAACATCATGACGAAGACGCCTGCCGAGTTGAGGACGATCAGGTCGCGCAAGGTCAGCATGGTGTTTCAGAGCTTCGGGCTGCTGCCGCACCGCACAGTGCGCGACAACGTCGCGCTGCCGCTGGAAATCCAGGCGGCGAGCAAGCAGCAACGCTTCGACGTCGCCGAGGCAGCGCTCGCCAAGGTCAATCTCTCGGGATGGGGCGACCGCTACTGCCACGAGCTTTCGGGCGGCATGCAGCAGCGCGTCGGCTTGGCCCGCGCGCTGGCGGCGGATTCGGCTATCCTTCTGATGGACGAGCCGTTCAGCGCACTCGACCCGCTGATCCGGCGTCAGCTTCAGGATGAATTCCTGGAACTCTCGCGGTCGATGGGCAAGACAGTGGTGTTCATCACCCACGACCTGGATGAAGCGATCCGTATCGGCGACCGCATCGCCATCATGAAGGACGGGATCATCATCCAGATCGACACGCCCGAAGACATCGTGACGGCTCCCAGGCACGACTACGTGGCTAAATTCGTCGCCGACATTTCGCGGCTGAAGGTGATCACCGCCGGTCGCATCATGGAGCCCGTCAGCGGTTTCAGCGCAAAGAACCCGCAGTCGGACGTGAAATCTTTGCGCCGGGTGGTCGCGCAGCAGCCGCTCGGGGACCTGGTGGAACTCGCGGCCCAGGATGAGGCGCCGCTGGCCGTGACGGACGCAGAGGGAACAATTGTCGGCGTCGTCGACAGGCAGCTTCTCCTGGATGGATTGCGAAAGGGCGGACAATCGTGAACGCCCGTGATCCGCACGCCACTGGGCGGCTTGAACCGCCGACTGAAGGCCGCCTGGTCGAAGAGTTCGCCGTTCAGAACCCGCATTATTATGTCGACCGCTTTTCCCGCATCCGGCGGGCGCAAAATTCTGTCTGGCCCTTCAACGTCGCAGCCGCGGTGCTCGGTCCGGTCTGGGCGGCGGCGCGTGGCATCGCGGTGCTGTTCTGGATCGTCTTCTTTCTCGAAATGCTCGCGGTCGTTCAGGTCGGCATCGGCGCGGTCGGCAATCTCGGCGCGGCCGAGCAGGCGCGCGCCGAGCGGCTGACCAAGCAAGCTACGGCGCGGGCCGAACAGGCACAGGCGGCGCAAGCTTCAGGCGCGGACAATGCTGAGGGTTTGAAATCGTCGGCCGCGGCGTTGCAGAGAGCTGCGGACAAGGCAAGCGAACAAGCACAGGCGGCCGGGCAGAAAGCGCCCTTGCTGATCGGAACGGGCCTTTTGACGCTGCTTTTCGCGCGGATCATAAGCGGGTTCCTTGCCAACCGGCTGCTCGAGCGCCGCTTCGCCCGCTGGCGATCGAACCAGGCTTTGGGGCATGGGCTCAACTATCCGCTTGCGCTGTGCGCGTTTATCTTCTGCATCTTGGCCTATGGCCTCTCAATTTACCGTTTCGCCTGGGCAAGCCCGGCCGGCTGGATCATGGCGGCGCCTTCCAATCGCGATTGGCAGGTTGGCCTGTCGTCGGGGCTGGACGGGCTAATGGAAGGGATATCGCATGCGGGCGAAGGCTTCTTCGGCGCAGTCACCGGCGGCATATCGCTGGTACTCGACGGTCTGTCCTACGCGCTGACCGGCATGCCATGGCCGGTGACGATGGCGGTCATCCTGATCCTCGCCTGGCAGTTGGCCGGGTCGCGGGTCACCATCTTCACCGCCGCTGCGCTCGCTTATCTCGCCCTGCTCGGCTTCTGGGAAAAAAGTCTCGAAACGGTGGCGCTGCTTGGAACCTCGGCGGTGCTTTGCCTGGTGATCGGAATCCCACTTGGCATCTGGTGTGGCCGCAGGCCGCGCGTCTACACCGCCTTGCGGCCGGTGCTAGACTTTATGCAGACCATGCCGGCCTTCGTCTATCTCATCCCGGTGATCGCGCTGTTCGGCATCGGCAAGCCGCCTGGTGTAATCGCCACGCTGATCTTCGGCACGCCGCCCGTCGTGCGGTTGACGGCGCTTGGCCTGCAAGGCGTTCCGCCGGCAATCCGCGAAGCTGCACAAGCCTATGGCGCCACGCGATGGTTCCTGCTGACGCGGGTCGACCTTCCTCTCGCCATGCCGTCGATCATGGCCGGCATCAACCAGACCATCCTGATGTGTCTTTCGATGGTGGTCATCGCGTCGCTGATTGGCGCCAAGGGGCTCGGAGAAGACGTACTCAACGCCCTGCAATACGCCGCTGTCGGCCAAGGTTTGCTCGCGGGCTTCGCCATTCTGCTCTGTGCCATGGTGATCGACCGCATCGTGCAGGGACGAGCCAGGTAAAGTCCACCATCAACGGTGCCGCGTAGCTATTCGACTGGATTCTGTCTTCTGCCTTCCCAGGAAGGCTAAAGCGCGTCGCGCTGAAGCGGATTCAGGCGACGCACTTTAGGCCTTTGTTTTCATGCATGTCGTTATCGCAAAATCGCTGCACACTTTTGCGCGACATGCATTAGTGCTTCAATATCTGGCTGAGAAACAGCTTCGTCCGATCATGACGCGGGCGGCCGAAAAATGCGTCTGGCGTGCCCTTCTCGACGATCTGTCCGGCATCCATGATGAGGACGCGGTCGGCCACTGCCCGGGCAAAGCCCATCTCATGCGTCACGCACACCATGGTCATGCCGTCGCGGGCCAGTCCGGTCATCGTCTCCAGCACCTCCGAGACCATTTCGGGGTCGTATCGCCTGCTCGCGCTTATGCCGGCGGAACGTATCGAAAGCTATGGCAAGGCCGCGGCCGTCGGGGTCGCAGGCGAGATCGAGCACGCCTCGGCCATGATCCACACGCTGCGCTTCGGCAACGTGTTCCGCGACGCCGTCGGCGGCACGACCTACCTCGAATTCTGCAACACCCGCAACGCGCCGGGCGCGCTGCTGTCGCTGCCGATGATGCACAAGAGCGAGAACGGCCGGCGCTCGCGTTTCATCACCGCCAACTTTCAGATCGCCGACGGCCCGGCCGCGGACGAGATCGTCGTGGCCATCGGCGCGGCGTACGGTGGCCGGCTCCATCCGCGGATTGCGGACCGCTTTCAGGACATGAAAGAGATGGAGCAGGAGGCCGCTGGATAAGCGCTTGTGCGCAACACGCTGGCGTTGTTGTCGATAGTCCGCTTCAGGAACGAGCAAGGCCCGCTTAAACGGCCGAGACGAGGGGCAAAGCAGACACGCCTTTACGCAGGCAATTCTACGCTACAGCGCTCGCACCATTCGAAAGCACTTTACGGGATGCGGGCCCAGATCGGCCTGCCATCTCGAAGATGGAGATCCCCAGTCGAGTAAGAGTGAGACATGAAGGCAATTCATAGGGCAGCGAAAACCACCGCCGAAACTAGGCTATCGCCGCCGTTTGTATCCGTCACTCCCACTCGATTGTGCCGGGCGGCTTCGAGGTCACGTCGTAGACGACGCGGTTGATACCCTTGACCTCGTTGATGATGCGGGTGGCGGCCGCACCCAGGAAGTTCATGTCGTAGTGGTAGAAGTCGGCTGTCATCCCGTCGACGGAGGTTACGGCACGTAAAGCGCAGACGAATTCGTAGGTGCGGCCGTCGCCCATGACCCCGACCGTCTGCACCGGAAGCAGCACCGCGAAGGCCTGCCAGATCGCGTCGTAGAGTCCGGCCTTGCGTATCTCGTCGAGATAGATGGCGTCGGCCTCGCGCAGGATCTCCAGCTTCTCGCGCGTGATGCCGCCCGGGCAGCGTATGGCGAGGCCGGGACCGGGGAACGGATGGCGGCCGATGAAGCTTTCGGGCAGGCCGAGCTCCTTGCCGAGCGCCCTCACCTCGTCCTTGAACAGTTCGCGCAGCGGCTCGACCAGCTTCATGTTCATGCGCTCGGGCAGGCCGCCGACATTATGGTGCGACTTGATCGTCACCGACGGGCCGCCGGAGAAGGAGACGCTTTCGATGACATCGGGATAGAGCGTGCCCTGCGCCAGGAAATCGGCGCCGCCGAGCTTCTTCGCCTCGTCCTCGAACACTTCGATGAACAGGCGGCCGATGGTCTTGCGCTTCTTTTCGGGATCGGCCTCGCCTTCCAGCGCCGAGATGAAGCGGTCGGAGGCGTCGACCAAGATCAGCGGCAGGTTGTAGTGCTGGCGGAACATCTCCACCACGCTTGCCGCCTCGTCCTTGCGCATCAAGCCATGGTCGACGAGGATGCAGGTCAGTTGGTCGCCGACCGCTTCGTGGATCAGAAGTGCGGCGACCGAAGAGTCTACGCCGCCCGAGAGCGCGCAGATGACCTTGCCCTTGCCGATCTGCTTGCGGATCGTTTCGACCGCGTGCTCGCGATAGGCGCGCATCGTCCAGTCGCCCTCGATGCCGGCGATGTTGTGGACGAAGTTCCGGAGCAGCCTGGCGCCGTCCGGCGTGTGCACCACTTCCGGATGGAACATGATGCCGTACATCTTGCGCTCGATATCGCCGAAGATGGCGAAGGGCGAGCTTTCCGACTTGCCGAGCACCTTGAAGCCCGGCGGCAGTTCGATGACGCGGTCGCCATGGCTCATCCACACCTGGTGGCGCTGGCCGGGCGCCCACAGGCCTTCGAACAGCGGGCTCTCCTTCTCGATCTCGACGAAGGCGCGGCCGAACTCGCGGTGGTTGGAGCTTTCGGCGACGCCGCCCATCTGCACGCAGAGCGCCATCTGGCCATAGCATATGCCGAGCACCGGCACGCCGGCGTCGAAGACGACCTGCGGCGCGCGCGGGCTGCCGATGTCGGTGGTCGAGGCCGGACCGCCCGACAGGATCACCGCTTTCGGCTTGATGCGCTTGAAGGCCGCTTCGGCCGATTGGAACGGCACGATCTCGGAAAAGACGCCGGCCTCGCGGATGCGGCGGGCGATAAGCTGGGTGAACTGGCTGCCGAAATCGACAATCAGTACGGTGTCGGTGTGATTGGCTGTCGTCGTCATGGCGAGCCTTTAGAGAAAGAAACGAGTCGGCGCAATGGGCTCAGCGCTGCGGCTTTCCGTCCTTTTTGGCCTATCCCAGCCGGATCGCGCCGGAGACGACCGCCTGCTCCAGCAAGTCGATGGCAGCGGCCAGCTTCTCGTCGATCACGTGCAGATATTCCGTCCAGTCGTTGACGTGCCTGAGATCGGCCGCGCCGTCGGAAATGCCGCGCAGGCCGACCAGCGGCACGCCGAACAGCTGGCAGGCGCGCAAGCAGGCGAAGGTCTCCATGTCGACCATGTCGGCATCGATGACGTCATAGGCGGCGCCGGAAATGATCGCGCCGCCGGTCGAGAGCGAGGCGGCCTTGACACCCGGGATGACGAAAGGCAGCGGCACCGTCACCGGCAGGTCGAGGAAAGGCGTCGCGCCCTTCTCGAAGCCGAGCGGCGAAGCGTCCATGTCGCGATAGCTCACCGACACGACCTGATAGATCTCGGCCTGTTCCAGCTTGCGGCTGCCGGCCGAGCCCAGAGAAACGACCAGGTCCGGAAGCGCTCCCTCGGCTTTCAACGCCGCAAGCTCGGCGCCCAGCCTGACACCGGCCTCGACCGGGCCGACGCCGGTCATCAGCGGCGTGAACAGGTTTTTCAGGTGCGGGCCGTATTCGGCCTCGACCGCCATGACGAAGAGAACCGCCTTGCCGGCAATCTGAACTGCACCCGCCATGGATCAGCCTTCTATTCCGTCGCGGCCGACCACCGTCATCATGGTGCCGGTCATGGTGGCGATCAGCTTGGCCTCGCCGTCGGCGGCGAAGGCATAGGCCTGGCCGTCGGCGACGATGATGGTGCGGCCGGGTTTGGTCACGGAACCGCGGAACAGGAACCGCTCGCCCCTGCCCGGAGCCAGAAGATTCACCTTGAACTCGATGGTCAGCACGCTGGAATTCTGCGGCATCAGCGAAAAGGCCGCGTAACCGCAGGCGGAGTCCAAAGCGGTCGAAATGACGCCGGCATGCAGGAAGCCATGCTGCTGGGTAAGCGAGGCGGAATAAGGCATCTCGATCTCGATGATGCCGGGCGTCACCAGCGTCAGCTCGGCGCCGATCGTGGCCATTGCCTCCTGCCGGGCAAAGGACGCCCTGACGCGTTCCTCGAAGTCGGGAGCCGGTACGATCTTGGCTGCTGCCATGGCGCTTTGCCTCATATTGCTGGCGAAGTTTATTGCAGAGCCCGGCAAAACAGGCAATCTTTTATGCTGCAGCGCAGCAAAAGCCGGTTGTCTTCAAGCAGCCCGGCGCAAGGCGTGGAAATAGAACCCGTCGGTGCCGCTCAACGCCGGTGACAGCGAGATGCCGCCGCCTTCGCCGATACGCGCGGCTCCTTCATGACCAGGGAAGCGGCCATCCCAGAGCTGACGATGATCGACCGGCGCAAAGCCTTCATGGCGCTCGCGGAAGGCCGCGACCTGCTCGCCGTTCTCGGCATCGAACACCGAACAGGTGATGTAGACCAGCAAGCCGCCCGGCTTGACGAAGGCCTGCGCGGTGTCGAGGATCGCCTGCTGCTCTCCCTTGCGGGCATCGAGCTGCCTTTCCGTCAGCCGCCATTTGGCGTCGGGCCGTCGCCGCCAGGTGCCGCTGCCGGTGCAGGGCGCGTCGATCAGCACGATATCCATGTGGTTGGCGAGCGGCGCAAGCTCCGCGGGCTTGCTGACGACCTGGACGTTGCGGTTGTGCGAACGGCGGATGCGCTCGAAGATCGGCGCCAGCCGCACCTTCTCAGCATCATGGGCGAAGAGCTGGCCCCGATTGTCCATCTCGGCCGACAGCGCCAGCGTCTTGCCGCCGGCGCCGGCGCAATAGTCGAGCACCTGCATGCCGGGCGCGGCGCCGGCAAGTGCCGCGGCAAGCTGCGAGCCCTCGTCCTGCACTTCGAACCAGCCTTTCTGGAAGGCGGGCTCGGCCTGCACGTTGGGGTGCCGGCCGTCGCCGTCGATCGGCGGGATGCGGATGCCGTGCGGCGCGATCGCCGCCGGCGCGGCACCCGTGCCCTGGAGCTCGGCCAGCACCTTGGCATGATCGGCCTGGAGCGTGTTGACCCTCAGATCCAGCGGCGGGCGCTGCGCCAGGGCGGCGCCTTCCTCGACCCAGGCCTCGCCATAGGCTTGCTCGAGCAGCGGCGCGCACCAGTCCGGGATATCGGCGCGCACCACGTCGGGCGCGTCGGCCAGCCTGCGGCCGGCGGCTGCCTTCAGCTCGCCGGCGTCGAGCAGCGGCGGCGCGAATTTGTCGCCATCGAGCGCGTCGTTGAGCGACTGCGCCGTCTGGCCCCATTCCAACAGAAGCGCGCCAAAGCCGATGGCGCGCGGCGTGTCCTCGCCGAACAGCCAGCCGGCCGAGCGTTTGCGGCGCAGCGCGTCATAGACGATGTTGCCGATCGCCGCGCGATCGCCGCCACCGGCGAAGCGATGCGACAGGCCCCAGTCGCGCAGGGCGTCGGCCACCGGCCGGTGACGCCGGCCGATGTCTTCCAGAATCTCTATCGCCGCCGCCAGCCTTCCGCCCAGTCGCATCCTGTTTTCCGTAGCTGTTTACAAATCGGGTCCAGCCCGCTCTTAAAGCCTTTCAGGCCAGGATTGAAACAGTTCCATTCGGTTTGCCGATGAAATGACGTTTCAAGACCGGACGATTTGGCCGAACGGTTTTTCCATGGCGAGAGGTGCGGCCGGGAAACAAGAACAATCGATCAGAACATGAAAGACTTCTAATGTTTTGATTGACGCCTGCAAGAAAGCCGACCGGCTTAACCTCCCAGCTTTGCAAGTGTTGTCCACAGGAATACTCTTCCACCAGTGATTCGCGGCGCGGGAAACGCGGTTTGGCGGGTCCGACAAGGAGAGGGCAATGAAGACTTATCTGGCAGAAGTTCTCGGCACATTTTTGTTGGTGTTCATCGGCACCGCCTCCGTGGTCACGGGCGGTTTCGGCGGCGCGCTGCCGCTCGGACAGGAAGGCATCGGCCTGGCGTTCGGCATCGGTCTGATCGCCGCGGCCTATGCGATCGGCCCGATCTCGGGCGCGCATCTCAATCCGGCGGTGACGCTGGGCGTGTTCCTGGCGGGGCGGATGCCGGCCAAGGATGTCGTCCCCTACTGGATCGCGCAGGTCATCGGCGCCATCATCGCCTCGCTGGCGCTGTGGATCATCGTATCGGGCCAGGCTGGCGGCCACACCGGTGGCTTCGGCGCCAATGGCTGGGACGAGACGAAATGGGGCATGAGCTCGGCCTTCCTGTGGGAGCTGATCGGCACCTTCACCTTCGTCACGGTGATCCTCGGCGTCACCAACGCCAAGCACACCACCGCCTTTGCCGGCCTGGTCATCGGCCTGACGCTGGCGGGGATCCACTTCGCCATGATCCCGGTGACCGGCACCTCGGTCAATCCGGCGCGCTCGATCGGCCCGGCGCTGTTTTCGGGCGGTGCTGCGCTCAGCCAGCTCTGGCTGTTCATCGTCGCGCCGCTGATCGGCGGAGCGATTGCCGGCGTGGTCGCCAAGGCCGGCATCTTCGAGAAAGACTGATAGCTCTGGATAAATGCAAAAAAGGCGCGGGCATGACCCGCGCCTTTTTCGTTGGGAGGATGCGATCTTACTTCGCGGCGATGTCGAAGCGGTCGGCGTTCATCACCTTGGTCCAGGCCTTGACGAAATCCTTGACGAACTTCGCCTTGGCGTCGGCCGAGCCGTAGACCTCGGAGAGCGCGCGCAACTGCGCGTGCGAGCCGAAGATCAGGTCGGCACGGGTGCCGGTCCACTTCACTTGCTTGGTCTTGCGGTCGCGCGCTTCGTAGACCTCGTCCGAGCCCGGCTCTGAGCCGGCCGCCGGATCCCACACGGTCGCCATCGAGAGCAGATTGACGAAGAAGTCGTTGGTCAGCGTGCCCGGCCTGTCGGTGAAGACGCCATGCTTGGAACCGCCGGCATTGGCGCCGAGCACGCGCAGGCCGCCGACCAGTACGGTCAGTTCGGGCGCCGTCAGCGCGAGGAGCTGGGCGCGGTCGACCAGCATCGCTTCGACCGACATCGGCAACCGACCGCGAGCATAATTGCGGAAGCCATCGACCTTCGGCTCCAGGGCAGCGAAGGAGGCGACATCCGTCTGCTCCTGCGAAGCGTCCATGCGGCCCGGCGTGAAGGGCACCGTCACCTCGGTGCCACCGTCCTTCGCCGCCTTCTCGATCGCGGCGACGCCGCCGAGCACGATGAGGTCGGCGAGCGAGACCTTCTTGCCGCCGGCCTGCGCGGCGTTGAACTCCTTCTGGAGAGCTTCCAGCTTGGCCAGCACCTTTGCGAGCTGGGCCGGCTGGTTGACCTCCCAGTCCTTCTGGGGCTCAAGCCGGATACGGCCGCCATTGGCGCCGCCGCGCTTGTCCGAGCCGCGGAAGGTCGAGGCCGAAGCCCAGGCGGTCGAGACCAGCTCCGAGACCGAGAGGCCGGAGGCCAGGATTTTGGCCTTGAGCGAAGCGATGTCGGCCTCGCTCACCAGCTCATGGTCGATCGCCGGGATCGGATCCTGCCAGATCAGCTCCTCCTTCGGCACGAGCGGACCCAGATAGCGCACGACCGGGCCCATGTCGCGGTGGGTGAGCTTGAACCAGGCGCGGGCGAAGGCATCGGCAAACTGTTCCGGATGCTGTTGGAAGCGGCGCGAGATCTTCTCGTAGGCCGGGTCGAAACGCAGCGCGAGGTCGGTGGTGAGCATCGCCGGCGCGTGACGCATGGAGGGGTTGTGCGCGTCCGGAACGGTGCCGGCTCCGGCGCCGGCCTTCGGCGTCCATTGATGGGCGCCGGCCGGGCTCTTCGTCAGCTCCCATTCGTAATTGAACAGGTTGTCGAAGAAGTTGTTGCTCCATTTGGTCGGCGTCGTCGTCCAGATGACCTCGAGGCCCGAGGTGATGGCATCGCCCGCGATGCCGGAGGCGTATTTGCTCGACCAGCCGAGGCCTTGTGCCTCGATGCCCGCGCCTTCGGGCTCGGCGCCCACCAGCGAGGCGTCACCGGCGCCATGGGTCTTGCCGAAGGTATGGCCACCGGCGATCAGCGCCACGGTCTCCTCGTCGTTCATCGCCATGCGGCCGAAGGTCTCGCGGATGTCGCGCGCGGCGGCGATCGGATCCGGCTTGCCGTTCGGGCCTTCCGGGTTGACGTAGATGAGGCCCATCTGCACGGCGCCGAGATGGCCGCTAAGCTCACGGTCGCCCGAATAGCGCTCATCGCCGAGCCACTTGGTTTCGGAGCCCCAGTCCACGTCCTGCTCCGGCTCCCACACATCGGCGCGGCCGCCGGCGAAGCCGAAGGTCTTGAAGCCCATCGATTCCAGCGCGACGTTGCCGGTGAGGATCAGAAGGTCGGCCCAGGAAATCTTGCGGCCGTATTTCTGCTTGACCGGCCACAGCAGCCGGCGCGCCTTGTCGAGATTGGCGTTGTCCGGCCAGCTGTTCAGCGGCGCGAAGCGCTGCTGGCCGGCACCGGCGCCGCCGCGGCCGTCGCCGATGCGATAGGTGCCAGCGCTGTGCCAGGCCATGCGGATGAAGAGCGGCCCGTAATGGCCGAAGTCGGCCGGCCACCAATCCTGCGAATCCGTCATGACCTTGGTGAGGTCCTTGACCACCGCATCGAGGTCGAGGCTCGCGAACTCCTTGGCGTAGTCGAAATCTTCGCCCATCGGGTCCGACAGGTTCGATTGCTGGTGCAGGACGGCAAGGTCGAGCTGGTTCGGCCACCAGTCACGGTTGGTCCGGCCGGCGGATCCATGCGCCACTGGGCATTTGCCAGCGCTGTTATCGTCGGTTTTGGCGTCCATCTTAGTCTCCGATTCTGCAGAGGTTTTTGCCGAGGTTGAATTTTGCCGAGGTTGATTTTTCCCGAAATTCTCGGGGGCGGCCGCTGGCCGCGCCAACCTGGAATGATTCCAGACTAGGCCGGCCAGCCGATAAAGACAAATTGCCTTTCCTGTTTCATTTGATAGGATTTTCTTATGATTGGCCTCACCGTCCGACAGATGCAGTATTTCGACGCGCTGGCGCAGACGCTGCATTTCGGCCGCGCAGCGAAGCTTGCCGGCGTCAGCCAGCCGGCCCTTTCCGCGCAGATCGCCGAGATGGAAGAGCGGCTGAACTGCCTGTTGTTCGAGCGCGGCGGCAAGACGGTGCGCATGACCGACGAGGCGCTTGCCCTGCAGCCGCGTATCGAGCGCATTCTGGCCGAAATACGTGACGTCGAGACGACTGCCCGGCGCGGCCGCCCTACCATGGAGGGACGCTTCCGGCTGGGCATCATCCCGACGGTCGCGCCCTACCTCCTGCCGCATGTGCTGCCGGAGTTGAGAAAGCACTACCCTTCCCTCCAGCTCGAACTGCGCGAAGCGGTGACCGCGTCGCTGGTCGAGGACGCGACGTCCGGCCGGCTCGACGCCTTCATCGCGGCCTTGCCGCTCGATCAGCCGAAAATCGTCACCGAAGAACTGTTTCCCGACCGCTTCTTCCTCGCGGTTCCCGCCGGCGATCCGGCCTTCGCCTCGCCGCCGGTGCCGCCGGAGAGCCCGGCGCTTGAGCGGCTGATGCTTCTGGAGGAAGGCCACTGCCTGCGCGAGCAGGCCCTGGCCGTCTGCGGCAATGTGCGGCCGGTGGCGATGGCAAGCTACGGCGCGACCAGCCTGACGACGCTCTTGCAGATGGTGGCGCATGGGCTCGGCGTCACGCTGGTGCCGGAAATGGCGGCAAGTGCCGCCGGAGTCATGCCGGATCTGAGGATCGTGCCGTTCCAGGAGCCGATGCCGCAGCGCATGATCTGCATGGCCTGGCGCAAGAACAAGGTGCGCCAGGACGAGTGCGCGGAACTGGCGCGGATCATACGCGGGCTGGATCGGGCGGTGCTTGCGGCGCAGGTGAATAAGCGCAACAAAACTTGACGGGTATCTTGTAAAACGCAAAATTTATGGTATCAAATCCCTTAATACGAAAGGGACACCGATGATCGATATCCGCCGGGCCATTCTTGATGCGCTACCGAAAGACCTGTTGCTCGATCTTGAAGATCGTATGCGAGCAGAAGCCATGAAGGCGCGCGAAATCGTAGACCGAGAGCTGCCGCTCAACGCGAAGCGCAGTCGAGAGGCCGAAGGACAGATTCGCTTCCGCCTGCAGGAGCAGGGCTACGAGGAAGTCGTGCAATTGCACGGCGGGCACCTTCTTGTTGACGGTGTAATGCTCGGCACCAACCTCAAGGTTTTCCAGCCCTTCGCTCGCTTCACCGGTCCCAATGTAGGGGTTATTCTCGGCTTCGCATCGATGCCCGAGCGACGTAAGATTCCGCCGAAAAATATGTCCCGGGCGGCGGGCGTGACGCTGAATGTTGCTCTTCAGCCGACTCTTTTCACGGATGAGAGCAGCCCAAAGCTAACCGATCTCTTTGCCCTCTTCCTGACCGCACGGGATCGCCAACATGCGGGATTGATCGAAGAGATCGCCATCGGTGTAATTGGCTCGAACTACAAGGATTTTATCTTCTACGAATCTCTGGATGCGTTCCTGAGCGGATATAATTCGGACCCGGTTGCACCCGATGGTCCGATTCTTCCGGACGAGGGCGGTAAGGTCGTCAAGTTGCGCCAGACACGGAAACCGTTCATTCCGCCGGAGAAGCGCCCAGACAAGGGCGTAGAGGACGGTACTGCCGACTAAGTCGGCGCCTTGACTTTATAGTTGAATAGTTGCTCCGCATCGCAAAGGTGCGGGGCCAATTGGACTCGAAGTAATGCGGATTGGTACCCCAGGGTTCATCCCTGCCCGATTGACCGAAGCTCGCGAGGCTCGGCGAATCACAACGAAATCCGCCCTTGCCAGGCGAGTCGGTGTAAGCCCGACTTCGGTTTCGCGGTGGGAGGATGAGAACGCTGACCAGAGCCCTGATTATGTGACGCTTGTTCGACTGGCCCGAGAACTTCAGGTTCGCCCTGAATTTTTCCTACGACCGCCATTTCAAAGTGACAGGCCAACTTTTCTACGGTCGCTCTCAAGCACACTAGTGCGCGACCTCAATTACCAGAAATCGCAGATGCATTGGCTGCAGGAGATCAGCTTCGTGCTCGGACACTACGTCGACCTACCCGAAGTCGACATTCCCGATGTTCTCGGGGGTGCAAGTTACACTGAACTGCGTGACGACGACATTGAGACCATTGCCCTGCAGCTGCGGCGACACTGGAAGATGGGTGAAGGCCCGTGTGGCGATATCGTCGCGCTGATGGAGCGCATTGGGATCGTTGTCGCGGCTATTCCCATGAACACGACCAAGCTGGACGGCTTATGCAGTTGGACACCCATTGATGGTCGACCGCACGTGCTGTTGGCAACCGACAAGATGTCATTTCCCAGGCGCCAAATGGATGCGGCTCACGAGCTAGCCCATACCGTTCTACATCAACAGGTGCCGGAGCAAGAATTCCAAGACAATCTGCGTATGATTGAGCAACAAGCGTTTCGCCTTGCCAGCGCACTATTAATGCCGTCTACGACTTATCCCCACCAGGTTAGGCACCCTTCGTTGGCGATGTTCACCAACCTTAAGGAACGTTGGCGTGTTTCAATCAAGGCACAGATAAAGCGCCTGTCAGACCTTGATATCATTCCAGAAGATTTCGCGCGCCAGCTTTACAAGCTTTACTCCGCAAAAGGTTGGTCAAAAGGTGAGCCGCTAGACCAACATTGGCCGGTCACAGCGCCCAAGGCGCTGCGGGATAGCCTAATGCTGATTGTCGATAACGAGGTGCGTACCAAGGAAGATTTGCTTGCGACTGAATTCACGATTTCGGCAGCCGATCTCGAAAACCTATGCAATTTGCCTCATGGTTGGTTTGATCGGGAATCGGCGGAGGTTGTTTCACTGAAATCTCGCGAAGACCTTCCTCAACGCCCCAAAACCAGTGTAGGCGAGATCATCCCATTTCCTGAAAAAAGACGATGAGCCTGCGTCGACGCTACGAACCATTTACCGCCTCTCGCTGTCTTCTGCACCCGCCAACCTCAACTCCTCGACCGTCGCCTGCCGTATCAAAACTTCTGCGGCTTGCGGTTTTTTCCCGCCAATCTCTATCCCTGGATCCGATTGCCGAGCTTCACGGCACAAAGATCAGAAACACATAGGTGAAAAACACCACGACATGGACCATGCCGGTCAGGAACGTCGTTCTTTCGGTGCTGAAGCTGACGCTGCATATGAAAAGCGCCAGCACCAGAAGCACGGCATCGGACGCCGGGAGCCCCAAGGTCAGACCCCTGCCCGTCAGCAGGCTGGCGGCCGCGACCGCCGGTATCGTCAAGCCGATCGTGGCGCAGGCCGAGCCCATCGCGACGTTCAGGCTGCGCTGCAGCTCATTCTTGAAGGCGGCGCGGATCGCCGAGATCGCCTCCGGCATCAAAACCAGTGCCGCGATCATTGCTCCCACGATGCTGTCGGCCTGGGTCACCTTATAGGCCGCGAGCGCATCCTCCACGCTCGCGGCGACCTGCTCGGCGAGCAGGACAATGCCGATGAGCCCGCTCAGCAGCAGCAGGGCGCTGACGAAAATGCTTTTGTGGGAGGCGGTTCGCATCGGAACGTCGTGCGCCTGTCCCTGGACGAAGTCCTCCCGGTGCCGGACGGTCTGGGCAAACACGAAGCTCGCATAGAGCAACACCGAAAGGACGCTGACGAAACCAAGCTGAGCCGCCGAAAACGTGCCGGGATCCGTAGCCTGGGTGTAGGTCGGAAGAATAAGCGTCATCACGGTCAACGCGATCAGAACCGACAGGTATGCGTTGGTGCCTTGTCGGAGGATCGCCTGCTTGCGATAGCGCCAGCCGCCAAGCGTGAGACAGATGCCGACAACGCCAGTGGAGGTGATCATCACCGTCGAGAAAACGGATTCGCGCGCCAGCGTGGGGTTGTTTGCTCCATGCAGCATCATCGAGACGATGATCGACACTTCGATTGCCGTAACCGCAAAAGTCAGCACCAGGGTTCCGTAGGGCTCCCCTATGCGCCGGGCGAGCGCCTCGGCGTGGTCGAGCACCACGAAAATGGTGGTGAACATGATGGCGCTCGACAGCGCTCCAACCAGTATCCTGGCGTTCAGCGACCCTTCGTCGACCGAAAGGCCGCCGGCCCTGACCGCGAGAGCCATCGCCAGCGCGGCCAACGGCATCGTGTAGGAAGTCACCGACCGCCCGTAACCAGTCATTCAAGCCCCCGAACGCCACGCGTTTGCGCCAACTTAGCGGAAAAGCGCGTAGGGAGCACCTCTCACGGGTATCTTTGCCCGCCAAGCGCACCGTTCAAAACACGATTGAGGATCGGGCATCATTTCTGGCGTCGAATGCCTCGATGGACTTGCGAACCGCCCCACAGAATCTTTCCAGAAGTTCCGACTCGTTCCCCATTCGACGGCGCAGCGAGAAGGGCACTTCCAGCTGTGCGCCTTTGCCCGTCAGTCCTCGGTTGACGATGTTCGAATCCTGGATACCCGGAAACGGATGGTTATCCTTTTTTGTCTGGAAGCCGGCCTCCTGCAGACGCCAGGCTATCTCTGAAACCAACGCGGCGTCCTTGCCGCCCATGTAGACTGTCGCGAGATCATCCCGATCCTGGCGACCGTGGATGGCAACGACAGTGGACTTCGTCCGCAACAGTTCCAGCGCGGTTGCCTCGTCAAAGTTCCTGGATGTTATGTGCAGCTCCCGGTTGCTTTCCGGCATGAGCCCTTCAAAGCAATACATATCGAGATCGCCCCCTGCTATCGTCTCGGCGATCAGGGAGGTACGGGGCTCGATCTTGCCGCCATGCGGGGCGATGATGATGGCACTGCCGGTTCGCGCGCCGCGCCGGACGACTATGCGATAATCTATGTTTTCGATTTTGGCGGCTTTCAGCGCCGCAAAATTTGGAAACTCGTTGTCCATAAATGCCGTTTCACGCCGTCTTCTGCGCCACCAATCCCAATTCCTCCACCATCGCCTCGCGCATCAGGAATTTCTGTGGCTTGCCGGTCACCGTCATCGGCAGCTCGGTGCGGAAGCGGATGTAGCGCGGTATCTTGTAATGCGCGATCTGGCCGGCGCAGAAGGCCTTGATCTCCTCGGCGGTGGCGATCTGGCCGGGCTTCAGCACGATCCAGGCGCAGAGCTCCTCGCCATATTTGTCGTCGGGAATGCCGAAGACCTGCACTTCCTTGATCTTGGGATGGCGATAGAGGAATTCCTCGACCTCGCGCGGATAGACGTTCTCGCCGCCGCGGATGACCATGTCCTTCACCCGGCCGACGATGTTGCAGTAGCCCTCGGCGTCGATCGTGGCGAGGTCGCCCGTGTGCATCCAGCCGTCGGCGTCGATCGCCTCGCGGGTCTTGTCGGCGTCGTCCCAATAGCCCTTCATCACCGAATAGCCGCGCGTGCAGAGCTCGCCAGGCTCGCCGACCGCGGCGGTGGCGCCGTCGGTGCCGATCGCCTTGACCTCGACATGCGGGTGGATGCGGCCGACGGTGGAGACGCGCTTTTCCAGCGGATCGTCGACGCTGCTCTGGAAGGAAACGGGACTGGTCTCCGTCATGCCATAGGCGATGGTCACTTGCGCCATGTGCATGAGCGAGACGACCTTCTTCATCACCTCGATCGGGCATGGCGAACCGGCCATGATGCCGGTGCGCAGGCTGGAGAGATCGAAGCTGGAAAAATCGACATGGTCGAGCATGGCGACGAACATGGTCGGCACGCCATAGAGGCCGGTGCAGCGCTCCTGCGCGACCGCTTTCAGCGTCGCGCCGGCATCGAAGCCCTCGCCCGGGAAAACCATGGTGGCGCCCTTGGAGACGCAGCCCATCGTGCCCATCGACATGCCGAAGCAATGGTAAAGCGGCACCGGGATGCAGAGCCGATCGTCGACGGTGAGCCTGATCGCCGAAGTGACGAAATTGCCGTTGTTGACGATGTTGGAATGCGTCAGCGCCGCGCCCTTCGGCGCACCCGTCGTGCCGCTGGTGAACTGGATGTTGATGGCGTCGCCGGGCTTCAGGCCTTCGGAGATGCGGTCGAGGCTGTCATGTTCGTCACGCCCGGCCATGGCCAGCACATCGCCGAAATTGAACATGCCGGGCGAATTGTCGTCGCCCATCCGGATGACGATCTTCAGCGCCGGCAGTTTCTTGGCCTTGAGCTTGCCGGGCTCGGCGGCGGCGAGCTCGGGCGCAAGCGTTCCGATCATGCCGAGATAGTCGGATGTCTTGAATTGGGCGGCGGTGACGAGCGCCTTGCACCCAACCTTGTTGAGGGCATATTCGAGCTCGGTCAGCCGGTAGGCCGGGTTGATGTTGACGAGGATCAGGCCGATGCGCGCGGTGGCGAACTGCGTCACCAGCCATTCCCAACGGTTCGGCGACCAGATGCCGACGCGGTCGCCTTTTTCCAGACCCAGCGCCAGAAAGCCGGCGGCCAAGGCGTCGACCGCGTCCGAGAGCTCGCTCCAGGTGAAGCGCTTGTCCTGGCCAACGAAAACGGCGGCGTCGAGCGTGGCGTATCTGCTCACCGTTTCGGAAAACAGTTCGGGAATGGTCTTGTCGAGCAGGGGCACTAAGCGATCGCCCGATACATGCGCCTTGCCGCCCAGCGGGGCAATGAAGGTGCCGCTGGCGCCGCGCCCGCGCAGATTGGTGGCGTTCATGAGCTCGTCGAGTTTGATCGCCATCGCCGTCTCCTCCCGGGATGATCGAGCCTATCAGCCCGCAAAGGCGGTGGAAACCCGCCGAAGGTAGAGGTGGCTAAAGCTCTTTGACGCAATTCCGGACGGAAGACCGCTTCACACTTTTCCTGGAATTGCTCTAGGCGACCAGCGCGGCCATTTTTGCGGCAATGTCGCGCAACTGCGCCTCGTCGGCTGCATCTCGAGACTTTTTCGACGCCACCAGACAAGCCTGCGACTTCAGGATCGTGCCGTCGCCCAGCACCTTGAGGTGGTTGGCGCGCAGCGTCGAGCCGGTGGTGGTGATGTCGACGATGACGTCGGCCAGTCCCGCCGCCGGCGCGCCTTCGGTGGCGCCGAGGCTTTCGACGATGCGGTAGACCTGGATTCCGTGCTTGAGCGAAAAGAACTGCTGCGTCAGCCGCCAGTACTTTGTAGCTATCCGCAAGCGCCGGCCGTGGCGCTGGCGGAAATCGGCGGCGACATCGTCGAGGTCGGCCATGGTATCGACATCGAGCCAGATGTCGGGCACGGCGACCACGACATCGGCATGGCCGAAGCCGAGGCGGGCGACGATCTCGGCGCGCGCTTCCCAATCGGCGAGGTTCTCGCGCAAAAGGTCCTCGCCGGTGATGCCGAGATCGACCGCGCCCTGGCCGATCTCGCCGGCGATCTCGGACGCGGACAGGAAGGCCACCTCGACATCGTCGAGGCCGTCCATGCGGGCACGGTATTTGCGGTCGTCCTCAGGTAGCGTGACGGCCAGGCCGGCCTTGGCCAGCACTTCGAGCGACTGTTCCTTGAGACGGCCCTTCGAGGGGATCGCCAGCGTGATCATTTCGCGCTCTCCCGCAAGGCTTCGATACGGTCGAGCCAAACCGAAAAGCCGACGCCAGGGATCGGCTTCTTGGCGCCGAGCAGCGTCAGCAGCCGATCGTAGCGGCCGCCGCCGGCCAGCGGGCGGTCGCCGTCACCGGCGGCAATCTCGAAGACCAGGCCGGTATAGTAATCGAGCGGACGGCCGAAGGCGGCGTCGTAGCGGATTTGTGCCGCGGACAGGCCATGCGCCTCGATCGCCTCGGCGCGGGCGGCGAAATTCTCCAGCGCCGGTCCCAGCGACAGGCTGGCATCGGCGGCGAATTTTTCGAGCGCCGCGGTCGCGCCGCTGAGCGCGACGTCGATCTCGAGAAAACCTTTCAGCGCCGAAAACGCCTCGTCGGACAGCCGCACGCTGCGCAGTTGCGCTTTCTCGATCAGGCGCCGCGCGATGTCGGCAGGCGCGCGGCCGGACGATGCCGACAGCCCGGCCTCCTCGATGCCGGCAGAGATATGCGCGGCGAGGCCTTCCGCATCGCCGTCGAGCGCCAGCAAGGCGACGGGGCCGGAGAGCTGGCTGTTGCGCGGCGGATTGGCGAGGTCGGCAAGGGCTGCCTCCAGCATCGGCGCCGAGCCGAAGGCGCGCGCGAGCCGCATGCGCCAGCCGCGCGGCAAGCCGAGCGCGGCGAGCACGGCTTCGAACAAAGTCTGGTCGCCGAGCGTGATGGCAAGTGTCTTTCCGGGCAGCACCAGCGACAGCAGCGCATGCGCGTCGGCCAGCGAACGGGCATCGGCGGCGGCCGTGTCGCGGTCGCCAAGATCCTCGATGCCGGCCTGGAAGAACTCGTTGCCGCCCTCGCGGCGCTGGCGGAAGACTTCGCCCAGATAAGAATAGCGGCGCGGCGTGCCAGCCTGACTGGCGATGTGATCGAGGCAGACCGGAATGGTGAATTCGGGCCGCAGGCACAGCGTCTTGCCGGTCTCGCTTTCGGTGAGGAAAATGCGGCGGCGCAAATCCTCGCCGGCCATATCGAGGAACGGATCGGCCGGCTGCAGGACAGCGACTTCCACGGCGTGGGTGTCGCGGGTGGCGAAGAGTTGGACGATGTCTGCGGCGATGGCGGGACGGGTGGTCATGGATAGGTAGGGCGCGAGGCACCCCCCTCTGGCCTGCCGGCCATCTCCCCCGCAAGGGGGGAGATCAGCAGTTTTGGGCTCGGCTCCCATTCTCCAACGCTGGAGATTGGCGAAAGCATACGCGACATCCAATCTCCCCCCTTGCGGGGGAGATGTCCGGCAGGACAGAGGGGGGTGTTCAAGCGCCACCCTTCGCGCGATCAGCAGCCTGCGCCGCCAGAATCTTCTGCACCTCTCCAATCAGCTCGCCTTCCGCCACCGTCACCTGCGCCGGCCGTGCCGCCCGCCATTCGGCATTGTCGGTGATCTCGGCCGACATGCGGGCGCCTTCGATCAGGTCCTTGATCTGCAGTTCGCCCTTGGCGCGCTCGTCGCCGCCCTGGATGATGGCGACCGGGCTGCCGCGGCGGTCGGCGTATTTCAGCTGCGCCTTCATGCCGGCGCCGCCGAGATACATTTCGGAGCGGATGCCGGCGGCGCGGAGGTCCGCGACCATCTTCTGGTAGCGGCCGAGGCTTTCCGTATCCTTGTCCATGACCAGCACCACGACGGGCGCGATGACATCGGAGACGTCGAGCTTGCCGAGGTTCTTCAGCGCCGTCATCAGGCGTGAGACGCCGATGGAGAAGCCTGTCGCCGGCACCGGCTCGCCGCGAAAGCGCGAGACCAGCCCATCATAGCGCCCGCCGCCGCCGACAGAGCCGAAGCGCACGATCTGGCCCTCGTCGTTGGGGATCTCGGCCAGCAGCTCGGCCTCGAAGACAGGGCCTGTGTAATATTCGAGGCCGCGCACGACAGAGGGGTCGATGCGGATGCGATTGCTCCCGTAGCCTGCGGCGCGAACCATGTCGTTGATCGCACCGAGTTCGTTTATTCCCTCTAAAGCCAGCGGCTCGTCAGAAAAAGCTAGGCGCAATTCGTCGATGGCAAACGCGTTGCTCAGTACGGAAGTCTTTCCGCCGTTCCCGACCTGCCGCCTATCGTCGTCGATGACTCCTTCAGAACCCATATTGTGGTCCCAGAAACCATCAGGATTTCCGAAGACCTCCATCATCCGGTCGATCTGTTGTTCGCCTAATCCGGCGCCTTTGGTGAAGTCGCCGCTTTCGTCCAGCCGTCCCTTTCCAAGCAGCGCTCGAACGCCGTCCGTTCCAACCTTGTCCAGCTTGTCGATAGCCCGAAGCACAGTCAGCCTGCGTCCGGCGTTCTCGTCGCCGCCGAGGCCGATGGCCTCCAGCACGCCGTCGAGCACCTTACGGTTGTTGACGCGGATGACGTAGTCGCCGCGCTTGATGCCGAGCGCTTCCATGACATCGGCCATCATCATCGCCATCTCGGCGTCGGCGGCGACGCCCGGCGTACCAATGGTGTCGGCGTCGAACTGCATGAACTGGCGGAAGCGGCCGGGGCCTGGCTTCTCGTTGCGAAACACCCAGCCGGAACGGTAGCTGCGATAAGGCTTGGGCAGGCGCTCGAAATTCTCGGCGACGAAACGCGCTGTCGGCGCGGTCAGGTCATAGCGCAGCGACAGCCATTGGTCGTCGTCATCCTGGAAGGAAAAGACACCCTCGTTCGGCCGGTCCTGGTCGGGCAGGAATTTGCCGAGAGCATCGGTGTATTCGATCATCGGCTGGTCGACCGGCTCGAAGCCGTAGAGCTCATAGACCGAGCGGATGGTCGCCATCATCTTCTCGACGGCGCGGATGTCTTCGGCGCTGCGGTCGGCAAAACCGCGCGGCAGCCGCGCTTTCGTCTTTTCCGATTTGTCGGCCATGGAGGTTTCCAGTCAGTGGTGACTTACTTCGAGCGCGCGTTTCCTAAACGATGCGGCTTGGAGCGGCAAGGGTTAGCGCCTTCCCTTCTCCCCCTGCGGGAGAAGGAAGAACTGAAACAAATCCCACCAAAAACGAAACAATTCCGCCACCGGCGCGGCATGCTGCCGACACAATCGACGACCATAAAGCGCGTCGAAACAAGGGGTTCTGGGCCATGACGACGGCTGAAGACATGATCGAGAGCGGCAGATCGGCCAGGCTGCGGCCTGCAGGCAGCACGCTGAAGCCGGCACAGCAGCCGGCCGGGCCTTTCGAGGCTGCGGCGGCCAAGCCGAGCGCCCGCGACGCGCTGGTGACTGGCCTGCTGGTGATCTATCCGGCCTTCGCGGCCGTGGCGGCGATCATCGCCGGGCTGTTCCTGGCCGGTGCCGGCAGCGTCTGACTTTCATTCAACGATCGGGGGATCATCATGCAGTTGCGATTTGCAGGCGCGCTTGCAGGCGCGCTTTTCTGTGGCATGCCCGTTGCCGCCAACGCGTGCCAGCCGGGCGATGCCCGTCTTGCCGGCCATTATTACCTGAACGGCGTCATGGAAGTCGGTTCCGAGCTGCTTTTGAAGAAAGACGGCAGCTTCGAATTCGCGCTCGCCTATGGCGCCAACGACCAGTACGGCAAGGGCTGCTGGGTGAGGAAGGGCTCGACCGTCGAGGTCGTCCCGGCCGGCCTCAGCTCCGCCTCCACGCATCACACGCCCGACGACAGCGGCTTCAGCGGACTGGTGCTGACGGTGTCCGGCTCGAGCCTTGTCTGGGACATCAACGGCAGCGGCCATAAGGGCAGGTTCGAGAAGTGAGCCTTCTCCTTCTCCCCTTGTGGGAGAAGGCAAAAGCGCCCTACTTCGGCCTCTTGAGCCTCTTGCGCTCCTTCTCCACCTCCGCCCGGCAGTAGCAGCCTTCGAGATGGTCGTTGACCAGGCCCATGGCCTGCATGAAGGCGTAGACGGTGGTGGGACCGACAAAGCTCCAGCCGCGCTTCTTCAACTCCTTCGATATCCTAACCGACACCGCCGTCGTCGGGTTGGCGCGCAGATGCGCGAGGTCGACGATTTCGGGCCGCTCCTGCGAGCTCGGCTCGAACTTCCAGAACCACGCGGCCAGGGAGCCGAACTCGTCCACCATCTCGCGGGCGCGTTTTGCGTTGTTGATGGTCGAGACGATCTTGCCGCGATGGCGGATGATGCCGGCATTACCGAGCAGGCGTTCGACATCCGTGTCGGTGAACGCCGCCACCTTGTCGAAGTCGAAACCGGCGAAGGCCTCGCGGAAATTCTCGCGCTTGCGCAGGATGGTCAGCCACGACAGGCCCGACTGGAAGCCTTCCAGGCAGATCTTCTCGAACAGCCGGCGATCATCCGTCACCGGCCGGCCCCATTCATGGTCGTGGTAATGGAGATAGTCGGGCAGGTTGCCGTGCCAGAAGCAGCGCGCCTTGCCGTCGGGGCCGTCGAGAATGCCGGCATGTTCAGTCGCCATCGCTACCAAATCCGTTCGTTAACGCGCCTCGGCGCCAAGTTTACGGTGGCTTTACCAGATTCCTGAACCGGCCGGTAACCACACCAAAAGGTTTACTGACAAAGCGGCATTTTACGCATTCCGATTCATGCTTTGCTTGCCGCTGCGCGCCAGGATCGCGAAGCCGAGGCCCTCCCCGCCCGGACGAGTTCGACGATCAAGGTGCGTTCCGATGAAGACAGCGTTTTGTTCCCTGCTTGGCGCGGTGGCCATTCTTGCCGCCGGCGCCACGACCTCCCTTGCCAATGACCGCTATGCCGACATGCCGCCGGTCATGGTGAGCCCCGACCTTTCGGCGCCCTGGGTGCTGCAGCTTGGCCGTGCGCCGGGCATCGTGCGTCCGGCCCGGCAGGCAACGCAGCAGCCGCTGCGCCGCCTGTTCGAGGCACAGCCCGACCGGCAGCGCACGGCGGCCGTGCAGCAGCCGGCCAAACGCATGGTGATGCGGCCACAGATCAACCCGATCTACCTGCCGCAGGAAGTCGCCTATGACGGGCCGGCGAAGCCGGGCACCATCATCATCGATACGCATCAGAACTTCCTTTTCCTGGTCGAGAAGAATGGCAAGGCGCGGCGCTACGGCGTCGGCACCGGCAAACCGGGCTTCGAATGGTCGGGCACGCACAAGATCACCGACAAGAAGGTGTGGCCGGACTGGCGTCCGCCGGCGGAGATGATCAAGCGCGAGGCGGCCAAGGGCCGTTACCTGCCGACCTACCTTGCCGGCGGCATCGAGAACCCGCTCGGCGCGCGCGCGCTGTATCTCGGCACCACCGAATACCGCATCCATGGCACCAACCAGCCCTGGACGATCGGCGGCGCGGTGTCTTCCGGCTGTATCCGCATGCGCAACGAGGACGTCGTCGACCTTTACGAGCGCGTCAATGTCGGAACCACGGTCGAGGTGATATAGTCGCAGCGAATCAGCCGGTTAGACAGCGCAGCGCTTTTAGTCTCCTGCTGTTGCCGCCAAGTCATAGTACGATCCCGCGGGATGTGCTTAAACCGATGACAGAGTTTACGGGGGACGGGCCGTGTGGGGATACGGCCGGTCGCGAAGGGGCAGCGCGGGCAATCGCGCTGCCCTTTTCATTTTTTGAGTTTTTCTTCTGATGCAGGGCGCGGCAAGTCGCCCCGAAGGCAGGCGGTTTCGCTTTCGGGGCTGATTTCCCGGCGCTCCTCTGCTATTGCAGCGCACAAAATCTTAGTTGTTACGCAATTCCAGACAGAAAGCCGCTCCCGCGCCTGTCCCTGAATTGCTCAGAGAAGGCAAAAGGTGCCAGCCATGACCCGGACCGACGACAGCCGCTACCTGAAAGGCGGCCCGGTCGCCCAGCGCATCATCGCTTCCGTTCGCGAGGACGCGGCGATCGCCACGGCCGAAGGTTTTCCGCCTAAGCTGGTTTCGATCACCGTCGGCGATATCGCGGCCGTCGATGTTTATGTGCGCAACCAGCGCGCCAAGGCAGCCCTTGCCGGCATCGGCTTCGAGGAGCGGCGCTTCGCCGCCGACATCACCGCCGGCGAGCTGGAGGCCGCGATCCATGGCCTCAACGCCGACCCGCGCGTCACCGGCATCATCATCCAGCGGCCGGTGCCGGCGCATATCCCGATCAAGACGCTGCAGGCGGCGGTGCATCCACTGAAGGACGTCGAGGGCATGCATCCGGCCTCGATCGGCAACATCGTTTACAACCAGCTCGACCTGGCGCCCTGCACCGCGGCGGCCTCGGTCGAACTGTTGAAGGAGACCGGCCTCGAGCTCAAGGGGCTCGAAGTGGTCGTCGTCGGCCATTCCGAGATCGTCGGCAAGCCGATCGCCTTCCTGTTGATGAGCGAGGGCGCGACGGTGACGGTGTGCCACCACATGACGCGCTCGCTGGCGGCCCATGCGCGCCGCGCCGATGCGCTGTTCGTCGCCGTCGGCAAGCCCAGGCTGATCAAGGCCGACATGGTGAAGCCGGGCGCTGCCGTCATCGACATCGGCATCAATTCCGAGGTCGGGCCTGACGGCGAAACCCGTGTCGTCGGCGACGTCGATACCGACAGCGTCAAGGAAGTGGCCTCCTGGATCACGCCGGTGCCGGGCGGCGTCGGCCCGCTCACGGTCGCGATTCTCTTGCGCAACACCATGGTGGCGCTCAACCGCCAGCGCGCGCTCTACCGCGCGACCTACGGCGTGCCGGATCAACTCGCGGCGGAATAGTTATTCCGCGGCGATCAAACCGCTGTCGGAAACGCCTTCCGGCTTCGGACCGCCATAAGCCCAGTCGAGCAATTTTATCGTGTGCACCACCGGCAGCTTCGCGGCGGAGGCGATCTGCGTGATGCAGCCGATATTGCCGGTGGCGACGATTTCCGCGCTTGTCGCCTCGATGTTTTTCACCTTGCGGTCGCGCAGCTTGGCGGAAATCTCGGGCTGCAGGATGTTGTAGGTGCCGGCCGAGCCGCAGCACAGATGCCCCTCGCGCGGCTCGCGCACGACGAAGCCCGCCTTGGTGAGAAGCTCCTTCGGCTGGCGCGTGATCTTCTGGCCATGCTGCATCGAGCAGGCAGAGTGATAGGCGACGACCGTGCCCGGCTTGCGCAGCGGCTCCGGCAGGTCGAGCGCGGCAAGATATTCGGTGACGTCTTTTGCGAGAGCCGAGACGCGCGCGGCCTTTTCGGCATAGACGGGATCGAGGCGCAGCATGAAGCCATAGTCCTTGATGGTGGTGCCGCAGCCCGACGCGGTGATGATGATGGCGTCGAGGCCACCCTGGTCGATGGCGCGCGTCCAGGCATCGACATTCCGCCTCGCCGAGGCAAGGGCCTGATCCTCGCGGCCCATGTGGTGGACCAGCGCGCCACAGCAGCCCTCGCCTTCCGGCACCACGACCTCGACGCCCAATCTTGTCAGCAGGGAGATGGTCGTATCGTTGATCGCCGGATCGAGCACGGATTGCGCGCAGCCGGTCAGGATCGCCACGCGACCACGCCGTATGCCTTGCCCGGCATGCGTGCCCGGTTTCGCCATCGGCGATGCCGGCGGGATCGACGCGGGTGCAAGCTTCAGCATCGCCGCGACCGGTTTCAGCGCCGGCAGCTTTTCGAACAAGCCGATGAACGGCCGGCCGAGCCCGGCAAGCTTCAACGCGGCGCGGAAGCGGGTCGGGTAAGGCAGCACGAAAGCCAGCATGGCGCGCGTCAGCCGGTCGAGCAGCGGCCGTTTGTAAGTCTCCTGGATATGCGCGCGGGCATGGTCGACCAGATGCATGTAGTTCACGCCAGAAGGGCAGGTCGTCATGCAGGCAAGACAGGACAGGCAACGGTCGATATGGGTGACGATCTCCTTGTCCGCCGGCCGGCCGTTCTCCAGCATATCCTTGATGAGGTAGATGCGGCCGCGCGGTGAATCCAGCTCGTTACCGAGCGTCACATAGGTCGGACAAGTGGCGGTGCAGAAGCCGCAATGCACGCATTTGCGCAGGATCTTTTCCGATTCCGCGACATGCGGGTCGGCGAGCTGCGCTGCTGAGAAATTGGTCTGCATGTCGCGGTCCTAACCCATGCGGCCGGGATTGAGGATATTCTTCGGGTCGAACTCAGCCTTGAGCCGCGCCGACAATGCCGCGTGATGCGGCGGCTGCGGCTCGAACACCGGCAGCGCCGCGCGGTGCGGGGCGGCGGCGCGCACCAGCGTCGCGTGGCCGCCGCCATGCTTGCGGATCAGTCCGCGCAGCAATTCGGCCTCCGGATCGTCCTCGCGCATCGACAGCCACACCAGGCCACCCTGCCAGTCGTAGAAGGCATCGACCGCCGCCTGCATGCGCAGAGCCATCACCATGTGATGCGTCTGCGACGGCGCCATCGACACGCGCCAGACCGGCCGCGCGCCGCCATCGGCGAAGGGTGCGCAGTCGCGGATATCGCGCCAGATCGTCTTCGACGCCTCACCCGCGATCTCTTCGAGCGGACCTGCCTTGCCGAGCAACTGCTTCAACGCCTCGATGCGATAGACGACCGAAGGCCCAAACCCCTCGACCCGCAGCAGCGTGGCGGCATCGCTGCCGTGCTTGCCGCTGGCGACGCGCGCGGCGATGCGCTCCGGCAGATGCGCGGCGCTCGACACTTCGGCGCTGGAGCCGAGCGCCAGCGCCATGGCAGCGACCGCGGCATCGTCGAGCAGACCGCGGATGGCCAAGGTCACTTCTGTTTCGGCCGCCGGCAGGACCTTGAAAGTCACGTCGGTCAGCACGGCGAGCGTGCCCCAGCTTCCCGCCATCAGCTTCGACAGGTCGTAGCCGGTGACGTTCTTGACCACGCGGCCGCCCGATTTGAACGCCTCGCCGCGCCCCGAAACAGCGGCAACGCCAAGGATATGGTCGCGCGCCGCGCCCGACTTGAGACGTCGCGGGCCGGACAGGTTCGCGGCAAGCACGCCGCCGATGGTGCCGTTCTTGCCCCCTTGGCCCGGCTCGCCGCCGAGCAACGGGCCGTAGTCCATCGGCTCGAAGGCGAATTGCTGGCCGTTTTCGGCAAGCAGTTTTTCGAGTTCGGCGAGCGACGTGCCGGCGCGGGCCGACAGCACCAGTTCGGCCGGCTCGTAGAGGGTGACGCCGGTGAGTTTCGACAGGTCGAGTGTATGCTCGGTCTGCAGCGGACGACCGATGCCGTGCTTCGAGCCGTGCCCGAGGATTTCCAGCGGCGTTTCTTCCGCCGCTGCCCATTGGACCGTGGAAAGGGTTTCGGCGGATGTAGTGGGGGTGAAGGTGGTCATCGCTCCAGTTCCTCGCGCCCCGCAAAGCGGGGGAGAGGTGACCCGGGCGAAGCCCGAGACGGCGACAGGCCGCGTTCCTTCGCGCCCCCCTCTGTCCTGCCGGACATCTCCCCCACTTGGGGGGAGATTGGCAATTTTTGCCGCCGCGCCTCCCTCGCAACGTCGAAGATTGGCGAAGGCTGCGATGACAGCTGATCTCCCCCCAAGTGGGGGAGATGTCCGGCAGGACAGAGGGGGGCGCGAAGGAACGCAGTCATCCGAAATTGACCGCCCATCAAAACCTCGGAATATCCGGAAACGCCACCTGTCCGCGATGCACATGCATCCTTCCCAGCTCCGCACACCGGCGCAGTTGCGGAAAAACCTTGCCGGGGTTGAGCAGATGGTTGGGATCGAAAGCGCATTTCACCCGCATCTGCTGGTCGAGGTCGGTCTGGTTGAACATTTCCGGCATCAGGTCGCGCTTCTCGACGCCGACGCCATGCTCGCCGGTCAGCACGCCTCCGACCTCGACGCAAAGCCGCAATATGTCGGCGCCAAAGCTTTCGGCCTTGTCGAGTTCGCCCGGCACATTGGCGTCGTAGAGGATCAGCGGGTGCAGATTGCCGTCGCCGGCGTGGAAGACGTTGGCGACGCCGAGACCGTATTTCTCGGAAAGATCGCGCATGCCGGCAAGCACCCTCGGCAGTTCCTTGCGTGGGATGGTGCCGTCCATGCAGTAATAGTCGGGCGAGATGCGGCCGACCGCCGGGAAGGCCGCCTTGCGGCCGGCCCAGAAGCTCAGCCGCTCCTGTTCCGACTGCGAGATGCGGCAGGTGGTCGAGCCATTGCGATAGGCGATCGCCTCGACCAGTCCGATCAGGTGATCGACCTCGACACTCGGGCCATCGAGCTCGACGATCAGCAGCGCCTCGACATCGAGCGGATAGCCGGCATGGACGAAATCCTCCGCCGCGTGGATCGCCGGGCGGTCCATCATCTCCATACCGCCCGGGATGATGCCGGCGCCGATGATGTCGGCGACGCACTGGCCGCCCTCTTCGCTGGTCGGAAAGCCGATCAGCAGGGCGCGCGCCGTCTCCGGCTTCTTGAGGATGCGCACCGTCACCTCGGTGACGACGCCGAGCAGGCCTTCGGAGCCGGTCATCACGCCGAGCAAGTCATAGCCTTCCTGGTCGAGATGGCTGCCGCCGAGGCGCACCATCTCGCCATTCATCAGCACCATCTCGATGCCCAGAACATTGTTGGCGGTGAGCCCGTATTTCAGGCAGTGCACGCCGCCGGAATTTTCCGCGACGTTGCCGCCGATCGAGCAGGCGATCTGGGAGGATGGATCGGGGGCATAGTAAAAGCCCTCCTGCTCGACGGCGGTGGTGATACCGAGATTGGTGACGCCGGGCTGGGCAACCACGACGCGGTTCGGATAGTCGATCGCCAGGATGCGGTTGAAGCGGCTCATCACCAGCAGCACCGCGTCCTCGAGCGGCAGCGCGCCTCCGGAAAGCGAGGTGCCGGAGCCGCGCGGCACGACGCGAATGTTGCGCTCGTTGCAGTATTTGAGAACCCGCGAAACCTGCGCCACCGTCTCCGGCAGGACGACAACCAGCGGCAGTTGCCTGTAAGCGGTGAGGCCGTCGCTTTCGAAGGCGCGCATTTCATTGGCTGCGTCGACGACCCCCTCGCCCGGCACGATGATGCGCATGTCGGCGACGATCTCGGCGCGACGGCGCAGCGTTTCGGCATCTGGCTTGGGCATGGCTAGGCCGGACATCGGGCAGCCTCATCTGGCTTTGACTGGTCAAAATCTTTTACCAGCCTGGCGCATCCGTTGCAAACGCTGCTTTGGTCGCGCTCCACGCCAAGCGTAACCGCAAGCTTCCGCAGCGGCAATCTGCCGCTGCGGCCCGGGTCGCGCTAGATGAAGCTTGGCCGCTTATTCGCCCGGATGCTTCGCCGGCTCCGAATGCATCTTGCGTACGCGGCGCACGCCCCACCATACAAGCAGGATGGCGACCGGCACGGAGGCGGCAGTGACGACTTCGGGCGCGAAAGCGTGCCCGAAGATCGAGGCGCCCTTGGCGACATAGCCGATGAGCCCGACGACATAATAGGACACGGCGGCCACCGACAGGCCTTCGACCGTCTGCTGCAGGCGCAATTGCAGCCGGGCGCGGTTGTTCATCGAGGCGAGCAGGTCGCGGTTCTGCTTCTCCACCTCGACATCCACCCAGGTGCGCAGCAGCGTGGTGGCGCGGGTGAGTTTTCGCGACAGGTTGGCCTGGCGCTCCTCGACCGAGCGGCAGGTGCGCATGGCCGGCGCCATGCGGCGCAAGAGGAAGCCCGCCCAGGTGTCGTAGCCTTGCACCGGCTCTTCATCCAGCGCTTTGAGCCTTTCGGTGACGATGCCGTCATAGGCGCGGCTGGCGCCGAAACGATAGAGGCTGGATGCTGCATCGGCCTCGAGTTCCGCGGCAAGTTCGGTAAGATCGGCGAGCAGCGTCTGGCTGTCGCGGGTTTCGACCGCCTTCATTTCCAGCGTGGTCTGCGCCAGGCGGTCCTCGATGCGACGGGCGCGGCCGGACAGCGTCAACGCCATCGGCAGGCCAAGCATGGCGAGCGTGCGATAGGTCTCGATGTCGATCAGGCGCTGCGACAAGGCGCCGGTGCTGGCCGGCGTCAGGCCGCGATCGAGCACCAGCATGCGCGTCAAGCCGTCGCCGTCCTGGCGGAAATCGGTGATGATGGCGGCGGCGCCCCGCTCGACCAGCGAATAGCACAGGCTGGTCGGGTCGAAGCCGGCAACCAGTCTTTCGCTCGTCTGCGTCCATTTGCGGATTTCGAGGCGGATGCCCGAAATCACGGTGCCCGGTGGCGAAAAACCGTTGCCGAAGGGCGAATCCTCCTGCGCCCGGCCGTTTTCGGCCAGCGGCCCTTCCCAAAGATAGGTCGAGAATTCCGTATGCCGCTCCCAGCGCAGCGTGCCCTTGCCCCATTTCATGGCATGGTGACGCGCATTGCGCTCGGGCGCGGCGATGCCCAGCCGCCGCGACAGCTCCGAAAGCACGGCATGGTCGACAGCGGCGCCGCCCTCGGTCATGAAGGAAAGCTGGATCAGCACCCGCGGTTTCTCGATCAGCGGATGCGGGCGCGCATGGACTTCGCCCAGCGCGCCAGGTCGCCCCTCATGCGCCGGGAAGCCCATCACGCTGCCTTGGGCGCGCGGCTGGAATTCGAGTTTGGACGTCTCGTCCGACACGGCTGGTCCCCCTGGTTTCGACCCATCGTGCAATCCGGTCGTCTTGCGGCAATCGGCGGGACGCGTAAACAGCAAATATTGACGTCCGGGGAACGTGACGCGCGGCGAACTCTGCGACCAAACTGGACAAATTGGATAAATAATTTGACCAGTTGGTGACAGAGGCTTTAATCTGGGCGATCTCCGTCCCGTTCTCCAGGCGTCCCTTTGAGCGACATTTTCTCCAGGATCGAACATTCGCGCACCGCCGACGAGGTGGTGCAGCAGATCGAGAGCCTGATCCTCGAAGGCGTGCTGCGCACCGGCGACCGGCTGCCCGGCGAGCGCGAGCTGGCACGCCAGTTCGACGTGTCGCGGCCAATCCTGCGCGATGCGCTGAAGGCGCTGGAAGGCCGTGGGCTGCTGACGACCAAGGCGGGCGGCGGCACGCATGTGGCCGACGTCATCGGCCAGCTCTTCACCAAGCCGGTGACGGACCTTATCTCCACGCACCGCAAGGCGGTGACGGACTATCTGGAATACCGGCGCGAGATCGAGGCGGTAGCGGCCGAATATGCGGCGCGACGGGCAACGCCGGAGGATCTGGCCCTGCTCGACGGCATCATGGCGCGCATGGACGAGGCGCACCGGACCGGCGATTTCGACGACGAGGCGGAAATCGACGTCGAGTTTCATCATGCGGTGTGCGAATGCGCGCACAACATCATCCTCCTGCACACGCTGCGCTCCTGTTACCGGCTGCTCTCCGAGGGCGTGTTCCAGAACAGGCTTCTGGTGTTCGGCGTGCCCGGCGCGCGCGAGGCACTGCTCGAGCAGCACCGGGCTATACACGCCGCGATCAAGGCGGCAGACCCAGTCGCGGCGCGCAAGGCGGCGATGGACCACATCACCTATGTCGAACGCTCGATGGCGGAAGCCGAGCGCAGCGGCGACTGGCAGCGCGTGTCCAGGCTGCGCCTCAGACAGCGCTCGGACGCCGGCGACATCGAACCCACACGAAAACGCTCCTAAGCACAGATTAGCGGGACAACCATGAGCGAAATCCTCACCATCGCCGACCTCAAGGACCTGGCACGCCGCAGGGTGCCGAAGATGTTCTTCGATTACGCCGATTCCGGCGCATGGACGGAGAGCACCTACCGGGCCAACGAAGAGGATTTCGGCAAGATAAAGTTCCGCCAGCGCGTGCTGGTCGACATGAGCAACCGCTCGCTGGAATCGACCATGATCGGCGAGAAGGTGGCGATGCCGGTGGCGCTCGCCCCGACCGGGCTTACCGGCATGCAGCATGCCGATGGCGAGATGCTGGCGGCGCAGGCGGCGGAAGCGTTCGGCGTTCCGTTCACGCTATCGACCATGAGCATCTGCTCGATCGAGGATGTCGCCTCGGTGACCAAAAAGCCGTTCTGGTTCCAGCTCTACGTGCTGCGTGACAAGGATTTCGTGCTCAACCTGATCGACAGGGCCAAGGCGGCGAAATGCTCGGCGCTGGTGCTGACGCTCGACCTGCAAATCCTGGGACAGCGCCACAAGGATATCCGCAACGGGCTTTCGGCACCGCCCAAGATGACGCTTGCCAACATCATCGACCTTGCGCTGAAGCCGCGCTGGTGCCTGGGGATCGCCGGCACACCGCGCCGCACCTTCCGCAACATCGTCGGCCACGCCAAGGGCGTCGGGGACGTCTCTTCGCTGTCGTCCTGGACGAATGAGCAGTTCGACCCGCAGCTGTCGTGGAAGGATGTCGACTGGATCAAGGAACGCTGGGGCGGCAAGCTGATCCTGAAAGGCATTCTGGACAAGGAAGACGCCTTGATGGCGGCGCAGACCGGCGCCGATGCCATCGTGGTCTCCAACCATGGCGGGCGTCAGCTCGACGGCGCCGCCTCCTCGATCTCGGTGCTGGAAGAAATCGTCGATGCGGTCGGCGACAAGATCGAAGTCCATATGGACGGCGGCATCCGCTCCGGCCAGGATGTGCTCAAGGCGCTCTGCCTCGGCGCCAAGGGCACCTATATCGGCCGGCCCTTCCTCTACGGTCTTGGTGCGATGGGCAAGGACGGCGTCTCCAAGGCGCTCGAAATCATCCGCAAGGAAATGGACATCACGCTGGCGCTGTGCGGCAAGCGGCTGGTGACCGACATGGGCAAGGATCAGCTTCGGCGCTAGCGCGCGGCGAGCGCCTTATCGCGGACATGGCAAGGATAAGCTGCAGCGCTAGGGCGTTGTTCATCGATTGGTCCTAGCTTGCGCGCGGCGACCAACACGAAAAGACAGGTTCCTTGACCGAAACCGGCATCCACTACCTCGACGCAAGCGGGCCGGAAGGCATGCGGCTTTACGCCATCGGCGATGTGCATGGGCGGCACGACCTGCTCGCCGCCATGCACCGGCGCATCGAGAGCGAACTGGAATATGCGCCCGCGTCCGACTGGCGCATCATCCATCTCGGCGACTATGTCGACCGCGGGCCGGATTCCAGAAGCGTCATCGATTTCCTGATCGAGGCGCAGAAACGCGATCCGCGCAACATCATGCTCGCCGGCAACCACGACATCGGCATGCTCGAATTCCTTGCCGATGCCGAGCCGGACGGCCTGTTCATGAATTACGGCGGCGTGCAGACGGCGCAGTCCTATGGCGTGGATCTGCTGCGCGACGGCCATTGGTTCGGCAAGGCGGAAGCGATCGCGCGGGGACATATGGCCCTGGTGAAAGCGGTGCCGCGCAGCCATGTCGACTTCCTGCAATCGCTGGCTTTTTCGGTGAGTTTCGGCGACTTCTTCTTCTGCCATGCAGGGATAAGGCCGGGCGTGCCGCTCGACCGTCAGAGCCAGCAGGACCTGATCTGGATCCGTGATGCCTTCCATGACCACCCCGGTCTCTTTCCCAAAGTGATCGTGCATGGGCACACGCCGGTACCCGAGGCCGAGGTCAGGGCCAACCGCGTCAATGTCGACACGCTTGCCTGGAAATCCGGAACGCTGAGCGCGCTCGCCATCGATGGCGGCGACAAACGCATCATCGCCGTGCAGGGAAAAGCGTTTTAGGCGCTACCCCCCGGGCGCGGACGTGCCTCAGATTTTGTCCGGATCTAGTTCAGCGAGGCGGTGACGCCGTAGCCGTCGACGGCCCGGTGGTTGGTCGCTGCGTCGGCGGCATAAATGCCCAGGCCGCAGAGCACGATGGCAGACAGCATGACAAAAGACAGGAGAGCTGCTTTCACGGACGTCATCTCTGGTTAAGCTTTCTGCATCTGGGCACGAGGCGGTTACCAATGCGTTGAAACGATAAAATGCGTCTCAATGTTTCGACGATTTCGCGCTTCTAAGCAGATTCTGTATCGCCGGTGTGTCGGCTGGATCACACAAAAGGTTCATGGCGGTTGCACCGACGATACAAAGCGCGCCCTCTTAGGCGAGCGGCCGGACACAAACCAAGAAAGAAGAATGTTGTCCCCAGGCGGAAACCAGCAAGCGTGCCAATTATGCCACGCTCGTGCAAGTATGGGGTCGGATCAGATCGTGGCCACCCAGGCGCGGGCAATTGCCAGCCCGGCAGCGTCGGCGTCGGCGCCATTGCGGGCGAGCTCGTCGTCGAGCCGGTCGTTCCAGTCGGGATGGCGCTCGGCGATCATTGCAGCGAAGGACGTGCTCCAGTCACGCACCATCGGCGTATCCGCCTCGAAGTGGAACTGGAAGCCATAGACGGCGCGGCCGAGGCGGAAGGCCTGGTTTTCGGCGACAGAGCTGCCGGCCAGCCGCACGGCGTTTTCCGGCAGGCCGAACGTGTCGTCATGCCATTCGAAGATCGGGAATTTCTCGGGAAGCGCCGCCAGGACCGGGTCCGATTTGGCGGCCGGCGTCAGCGACACCTTATGCCAGCCGAACTCGGTGGCGCCGCCAATCTGGTTGGCGCCGCCAAAGGCGCGCGCCACAAGCTGGCTGCCAAGGCAGATGCCGAGCACCGAACGATCCTTGTCAGCGAAATCGCGGGTCAGGTCGAGCAATGCAGGGAAGTAGGGGCAGATCTCGTCGTCGAGCGCGTTCTGGGCGCCGCCCAACATCACCATGGCGTCATGCTCGCTGCTGTCCTGCGGCAGCGCTTCGCCGTGGTAAGGCTTGCGCAGATCGATGTCGGCGCCGGCTTCCACAAGGGCCGCGCCGATCTGGCCAAGGCCCTCATTGTCGAAATTCTGGACGACCAAAACCCGCATCGAAAACCTGCTGACATGAAAATGCTGGGGCGAGCGATATCATGCGGCCCGTGTTTCAGCCAAGATGCGCAGCGGAGAGAAAGCTATGCCACTGCAGAACCGGGTCGATCCCTTCGGCGCTATCCACGCCGTGCCGGAACGTGGCCTGTTCACCGGCAATCGCGGCATCATCCATGACCCCGAGACCAGGACGCTTCTGAAGAAGCGCTGGGCCCTGCCGGCCTGGATCATCTGCGTCTGCCAGTTCCGCAATGTCCGGCGCGAGCCGATGGGCCGCAATCGGCCTGGCGGCAAGGCCGGCTGGACCGAGCTCTTCTTCCTCGACGAGGTGACGGCTTTGGCCGCCGGCCATCGGCCCTGCTTCTTCTGCCGGCGCGAACGGGCGACCGATTTCGTGAGCCGCTTCGGCGAAGCGTTCGGCATTGAACTCCCCCGCGCGCCGATGGTCGACAAGCGGCTGCACAAGGAACGGCTGGCCTCGGGCGGACAAGGGGCAAGGCTCGATCCCGCATCGCTCGCCAGCCTGCCAGGCGGCACCATGATCGCCGTGGGCAACAAATCCTACGCGCTGCTTGATGGTTCAGCCCTGCCCTGGAGCTTCGGCGGCTATCAACCGCCGATCCGGCTGGACGCGCCGGAACTGGCCAATCCGATCATGATCACGCCACCGACAACCGTCGCCGTGCTCCGCGCCGGATATCGCCCCGTCTGGGCGGGCTAACCGCGGTTATTTCAGATCCGATTGCGACACCATCGGCACCGCCGGCAGATCGTAATAGTCACCGGCCGATTCCGGATAGAGCTGGCGTTCCATCTTAAGACCTGTCTTGCCGTCGATGGTCCCGGCCCAGACAGATATGAAAGGACTGCCGAATCGGCGCCAGAACAGGTTGCCGCCGCATACGGAACAGAAGCCCCGCTCGGCATGCTCCGACGATTTGAACCAACGCAATGTATCGCCCGCGATGGCCGCCTGCGCTTGTTCGACCTGGGTGGCGGCCGCGAAATGACCGCTGGCCTTCCTGCATTGGTTGCAGTGACAGGCAACGATCGGACGCAATTCGCCACGCAACTCGTACTGAATGGCGCCGCATAGGCAACTGCCACGTGTAATCTTGCTCATTGATCCCTCGATCCCTCGCAATTTCCTGGCTCGCAGCTTCTATGATCGCAAGACAAACCGGCATTGGTGTTCCGACCTTCGCGTGTCGTCTTTCCCTACGACTTGACGCCGGGGAGAGCCTCGCTCATTGCTCGGCCATGCGCGCCAATTACAAGATGCAACGCCTGTTCGTGCCGGACGATCTCGGGCCCGGCCTCGAATTCGATGCCGGACAGCAGCAGAGCCATTATCTGGCGCACGTGCTGCGGCTCGGCGAAGGCGCCGAGGTCCTGCTTTTCAACGGCCGTGATGGCGAATGGTCGGCTTCGATCGCCGCGAAGTCCAAGAAGGCGGTCCGGCTGAAGGTGCTCGAGCTGCAGCGGCCGCAGCCGCCGCTGCCCGATCTCGTCTATTGCTTTGCACCGCTGAAGCAGGGCCGGCTCGACTACCTGGTGCAAAAAGCCGTCGAGATGGGGGCCGGTGAGTTGCAGCCGGTCATCACCCAGCACACGCAGGTGGCAAAGCCCGGCATCGATCGGCTGCGCGCCAATGTCGTCGAGGCGGCCGAGCAATGCGGAATCCTGGCGGTGCCGGAGGTGCGCGAAGCGGAAAAGCTGGAACGACTGCTTGCCAATTGGGACAAGGAACGGCGGCTGATCTTCTGCGACGAGGATGCCTCGACCAACAATCCGCTGCCGGCCTTGCAAGCGGTAAGTGAGAAGAAACTTGCGCTTCTGGTCGGACCCGAGGGCGGATTTTCCGACGACGAGCGCAAGATGCTGAGGGCCTTGCCTTTCGTCACCGCCATTCCGCTCGGACCGCGCATCCTGCGCGCCGACACGGCGGCGGTGGCAGCGCTTGCCGCGATCCAGGCGACGATCGGCGACTGGTGATCAAATCCTGTTGAGGCCTGGCTCAGGATTTTTTGCTTGATCGGCTGCCGGCATTTCGTCCATCTAGCGCCGGCGGCCGTCCGGCCCCTGCAGCACCGCGCCTCCTTTTCGAGGAGCAGAGGGCGCTGTAGCATTTGAAGTCTTGCGCAGGACGTCCAGCGGAAATCGGTGCCGGTTTTCGGAGATCATGCGCACGGAGGGGCTAGATGGCGCGCGACACAACCGATACCCAGCCCATCGAAGGCATCGACGAACTGGTCGGCTATCTGGCCGCCGGCAACAAGCCGCGCGACAAATGGCGCATCGGCACGGAGCATGAAAAATTCCCCTTTTATGTCGATGGCAACGCGCCTGTGCCCTATGGCGGCGAGCGTGGCATCCGCGCCATCCTCGAAGGCATGCAGGAGAAGCTCGGCTGGGATCCGATCATGGATGCCGGCCGCATCATCGGCCTGGTCGAGCCGACCGGCCAGGGCGCAATCTCGCTGGAGCCCGGCGGCCAGTTCGAACTTTCCGGCGCGCCGCTGGAATCGATCCACCAGACCTGTCGCGAGGGCAATGCGCATCTGGCGCAGGTGCGCGAGATCGCCGAACCGATGGGTATCCGCTTCCTCGGCCTTGGCGGCAGCCCGAAATGGTCGCTTGCCGACACGCCGAAAATGCCGAAGTCGCGCTACGAGATCATGACCCGCTACATGCCGAAGGTCGGCACCAAGGGCCTCGACATGATGTACCGCACCTGCACGATCCAGGTGAACCTCGACTTCGAGAGCGAAGCCGACATGCGCCGCAAGATGCAGGTGTCGCTGAAGCTGCAGCCGCTGTCGACGGCGCTGTTTGCCAACTCGCCCTTCACCGAGAGCCGGCCGAACGGCCTGCAGAGCTGGCGCGGCGACATCTGGCGCGATACCGACAACCAGCGCTCCGGCATGCTCGAATTCTGCTTCTCGCCCGATTTCGGCTTCGCCGACTACGTCGAATGGGCGCTCGACGTGCCGATGTATTTCGTCATCCGCGACGGCCATTATCACGACATGACGCGCTACACGTTCCGCCAGTTCATGGAAGGCGCCGCGCGCAACGAGATTCCCGACGGGCTGCCGACGATGGGCGATTGGGCAAACCATCTCTCGACCCTGTTTCCCGACGTGCGCTTGAAACGTTTCCTCGAAATGCGCGGCGCCGACGGCGGCCCGTGGCGGCGCATCTGTGCCCTCCCCGCCTTCTGGGTCGGGCTGCTCTATGACGAGCAGGCGCTGGATGCCGCCGAGGCACTGACGGCGAGCTGGACCTACGAAGAAGCCCTGGCGATGCGCAACGCCGTGCCGGAGCAAGGCATTGCGGCGCCATTCCGCAATGCCACCTTGCGCGACGTCGCCCGCGACGTGCTCGCCATCTCGCGCATGGGACTCAAGAACCGCGGCAAGAAGAACCGCGATGGCTATGACGAGACCTCGTTTCTCAACACACTCGACGAAGTGGTCGCGCGCGGTACGACCAGCGCCGAGGAGATGCTGTCGGCCTATCACACGCGCTGGGGCGGCTCGATCGAGCCGGTGTTCATGGAGTATGCCTATTAACCGTCCGGGTTCCGCGTGACGGTGGCGCGACGAAAGCCGCTTCAATCAGCAATGGAAACGAACTAGGTTTCGTCCACGAGGATGTTCTCGGAGGAGATGCCAATGCCTTCCTTGTTCGACATATTCGCCCAAGCCCAGAACGGCGCCGGCATGCAGGCGCTGGCCCAGCAATACGGGCTTTCGATGCAGCAGACGCAGGCCGCGGTGCAGGCGCTGCTGCCCGCCTTCTCGCAAGGGCTGCAGCGCAATACCGCCGATCCCTACGGGATGGGCGCCTTCATGACGGCGATGGCAAGCGGCCAGCACGCCAAGTATTTCGAGGACGCCACGAGGGCCTTTTCACCGCAAGGCATCGATGAGGGCAACGGCATTCTCGGCCATCTGTTCGGCTCGAAGGACCTGTCGCGCGCCGTTGCGAGCCAGGCCGCGCAGGCGACTGGCCTCAGCCAGCAGGTGCTGCAGCAGATGCTGCCGGCCTTGGCCTCGATGATGATGGGCGGGCTGTTCAAGCAGACCAACAATCAATTGAGTGGGGGGCAGATGCAGGCCGCCGGCGGTTTCGGTGGCGGCAACAATCCGCTCGGCGAGATCATCGAGGAGATGATGCGGCAAAGCGGCGTTGCGCCGGCGCCGCAGCAACGCCAGGCGCCGCAGCCCGCGCCCAATCCCTATGGGGAGAACCCGCTCGGCAAAGTGCTGCAGGACATGTTCGGCGGCGGGCCGCAGCCGCAAAACCAGCCCCAGCAGGCGCCCAGTCCGTACGGCGAAAACCCGCTCGGCAAGGTGCTGCAGGATATGTTCGGCGGCGGCACGACGCAGCAGCCGCAGCAGACTCAACCACAGCAGACGCAAAGCCCCTATGGCGACAACCCGCTCGGCAAGATCTTCGAGGAGATGCTGCGCCAGGGCGGCGGCGGTTTCGGCATGCCTGGGGGACAACCGGCGCCCCAGCCGCAGCCGCAGCAAAGTGCGCCGCAACAACCGCAGACCAACCCGAGCGGCCGGCCGCGAAACCCGTTCGACGACATCTTCGGCAAGATGTTCGAGACCGGTGCTCAGCAGCGCGACGAATATGAAAAGAATGTCGGGACGATCTTCGATCAGTTCAAACGCGACATGGACCGGCGCTAGGTAGCGCGTCGACGGCGAGGCTGTCATCCACGGGCGGAGCGACGCGAAGCGGAGCGTAGACCCGAGGATCCATGCCGTTACCTTCGCCGAAGGGTGCAGCGGAGCAGAATTCTGCACAGTACATCAACGTCACGGCATGGGATTCTAGGGTCTGCGCGCGTCGCTTCGCTCCTTGCTCCGCCCTAGAATGACGAACTAAAGAAAAATGCCCGGTCCTGGAGGAGGAACCGGGCAATGTGCAGGCTGGCCGGCGGGGAACCGGCAGGGAGTGTGGGAGCCTGCATGAGACTTGGTCGCGCCGAGCCGTGAAAAGGTTCAACGCGACCGGAAATCCAGGCAACGCGGCCGTTCAGGCTACCTGACGAGCGAGATCCTCGATCGTGTCGGCGCGCTCGCTGGCGATGGCGCGCAGCTTCACCGTCGGGTCGCGGCCGAAGGGCACGGCGACGGCGACATGGAGGTCGGCGCGGGTCAGGCCGATATCGGCAAGCTCGGCGTCCGACATCTCGCCCAGGCGATAGAATGCGCGGCGATTTTTCCAGGCGACATAGGCGTTGGCGAGAGCATTGAGCGCACGCGTCGCAACGGCCGGACGCGTGGTGATGCGCGGGGTCTCGGAAGCGAATTCAATCGTGGTCATGTCAGTCTCTCCTTCCAGGAGTCGAGCGGGCGAAACCAGGCAAGCGGCGCCTTGGGAGAAGCGCCGTTCCGGTTTCCATTCATTGACGTGATGCATGTCGTTGCCGCCAAAAACCGGGGGCCACTTTTGGGCGACACGCACTGCTTTCATGTGGACGATGCCAATTTGCCATCGCGCGATTGATTAATCCAACGAATGTTTTTAATCTCTAGCATCAACATCAATGATAGGTTGGACCGATGAAAGCGCCGCTCGACCTCGATCAGTTGCAGACCTTCATCTCGATCGCCGATACGGGAAGCTTCACCCGCGCGGCCGAGGGGGTGCACCGCACGCAGTCGGCGGTGTCGATGCAGATGCGGCGGCTGGAGGAGCGGATCGGCAAGCCGCTGTTCGAAAAGGACGGCCGCACCAACAAGCTGACCGAGGAAGGCGACAGGCTGCTTTCCTATGCGCGGCGGCTGATCCACCTCAACCGCGAGACCTTGGCCGCCTTCGACGACCAGCGGCTGGAAGGCACGATCCGCATCGGCACACCCGACGACTACGCCGACCGCTTCCTGCCCGAGATCATGGCGCGCTTCTCGCGCTCCAACCCGCGCGTCGAGCTGACGGTCGTCTGCGAGCCGACGCCGGGGCTGGTCGAGCACATCAAGCGCGGCAATCTCGACCTGGCGCTGGTGACGCACAACGACACGCGCGGCCAGTCGGAGGTGGTGCGGCGCGAGCCGCTGTTGTGGGTCACCTCGGCTAACCACGCCACGCATGAGCAGGAAACCCTGCCGATGGCGTTCGGGCGGCCGAACTGCATCTGGCGGCGCGCCGCGGTCGACGTGCTCGACAGGCAGAGCCGCGAGTACCGCGTGCTGTTCTCCAGCTTCTCGGCCACGGTGATCACCGCGGCCGTGCTTTCCGGCCTGGCGGTCTCGGTGCTGCCGGAATGCGCGCTCCGGCCAGGCATGCGCGTGCTCGGCGAGGCCGACGGCTTCGGCCAGTTGCCGGACTGCCGCATCGGCATCATGCGCGGCCAGACCTCGCAGCCGGAAATCGTCGACGCCTTGGCCCGCCACATCGCCGAGAGCCTCGACAACATTTCCGTGCCGGTCAGCGAGGAGACGGGAAGCTTCGACTTCGCCGCGCTCGCCTTCGCCAAGATGAAACGGGTCAAGGCGAACCAGATCATGCCTGGCTGGTAAAGTCAGGCGCGAGCTGCCGAAAGTTCCCGGTCGGCGGACGAAACACCCGGCAGCGCAAGCAATTGGCCGGGCTCCAGCGGCGGCGACAGCAGATAGCCCTGCAACTGGTGGCAGCCCATGCCGACCAGCAAGACTTTTTGCACGTCGGTCTCGACGCCTTCAGCGGTCACCTCGACCTTGAGCGCCAGCGCCAGCTCGATCAGCGTCTTGACGATTGCGCGGGCGCTTTCGTCCTCGTCGAGCAGACGCACAAAAGAGCGGTCGATCTTCAGCTTGTCGATCGCCTGGCGGCGCAGATAGCTCAGCGAGGAATAGCCGGTGCCGAAATCGTCGAGCACGATGCGCACGCCGGACTGGCGCAGCGCGGCAATCACCGTGCCGATCGCGTCATCGTGCTCGAGCAACACGCTTTCGGTGGTCTCTAGCTGCAGGCGGGACGGGTCGAGCCCGGTTTCGCTCAGGATCTCGGCGACCTCTTCGGCAAAGCCGATGTCACGCAGCTGCATCGGAGAGATGTTGACGGCGATCCACGGCAATTCGGTCGTGACGGCGAAGCGGCAGGCTTCGCCCAGCACCCATTTGCCGAGCTCACCGATGAGGCCGCGCTCTTCGGCAATCGCGATGAATTGCGCGGCCGGCAAGGCACCATGCACTTCATGCCCCCAGCGGATCAGCGCTTCGGCCCCCAGTATGCCGCGGCCGTCGGCCGCGAAAACCGGCTGATAGGCGAGCTTGATGCCACCTTCGCCGTCGAGCGCCTTGCGGAGTTCGGATTCGACCTTGCGCTTGCGCAACAGGAGATCGTCCATGTCGCCAGCAAACAGCTCGTAGCGGCCACGACCGTTCTTCTTGGCCTCGTAAAGCGCGATGTCGGCCTTGCGCAACAGGTCGTCCGCGTCGGTGTCCGATCCGGACGACAGCGCGATGCCGACGCTCGCGCTGACGAAGACCTGGTCGTCGATCAGCCGGAACGGCTCGCGCAGCTTCAAGAGCAGCCTTTCGGCGATGTCCTCGGCGCTTCCGGCGTCGGGAACGTCAAGCAGGATGACGGCGAATTCGTCGCCGCCGAGTCGCGCAACGGTATCGACTTCGCGGATCGTGTGCTTGAGCCGCGCCGCCGTCTGGCGCACGAGCTCGTCGCCGGCCGGATGGCCAAGCGTGTCGTTGATATGCTTGAAGCGATCGAGGTCGAGGTAAAGCAGCGCCACGCGCGTCCTGTCCTGGCTGGCGAACAGCAGCGTGCGCCGCAAGCGGTCCTCGAACAGCGCCCGGTTGGGGAGGCCGGTGAGCGTGTCGTGGAAGGCGAGATACTGCGCCTGGTCCTGACTTGTCTGCAGCGCGGCCGAGGCGCGACGCAACCTGCGCAACAGGAAGACCAGCACGCCGCCCGCCAACAGCAGCGCGACCGCCAAGGCAGGAGCGATCTCGCGCACCAAGGCAAGGCCGGGCCGCAGCTGGTCCCAGCCGATATAGCCGAGGATGACGCCGCGCGAATCGACCAGCGGCACGGCGGCTGGGCCAGCCGGCTGTGACAAAGGCACCAGCCGCGCGCCATCAAGCAGGTACTTTCCGGCGATCTTGCCGATCACCGCGTCGTTGATGAATTCGACCGACACATGCAGGCACTCGGTGCCGCGCGCCTGGGTGATCCTGTCCGAGCTCGGCACCAGCGGCATCACACTCAGGATCGCCGGCTTGCCGCCGAGCGACACCAGATCCCCGGCCATCATCTTCGCAGGCTGGCCGTACGCATCGGTCTGCGGCGGCCCAGCCAGCATGCGACGCAGTTTTTCGATGATGGGAAGAAGCGTGGGCTGGTCCTCGCCATAGGCGGAAGCTTCGACCACCTTGCCCTCGCGCATGGCGTGGATCGCATGATTGGCGGCGTCGAGAATATAGACCCGGTTGTGACCGTAATAGGTGTACATCCAGACACTGAGATTCTCTTCGATCCAGGTCTGGTTACCTGCCCTCACATTGATGATCGCGTCATCCCAGACCGAAACGCTTTCCTGCTCCCGCTGAACAGACGCAATCTGGTCTTTCAAACCATCGGCGATGAACATCTTTTGTCGTACGAGCGAGGCATCATCGGCCTGGCTGGCCGCGTAGAAGCCGAAGCCTACGACGATGGCCAAAGCGAATGCGGCGAGCGTCAGCACGGTCAGCGTGACCTGACGGGTCAACGGGCTGCTGTTTTGGCGTACGCTCATCAGGTCCCCGGCCGGCTCTTCTGGGCCTGTCAAAGCAAATCGGGCTTAAGATCGCGTTATAATATCAGCGCGGTTTCTCCGCGCTTGACGCGGGCCGATAAGCGTTCCCCAATCGCCAAATGAGTGAAACAGCAACCGAATCACGCAGCAACGCCACCGAATACACGGTGAGCGAGATTTCCGGCGCGCTGAAGCGCACTGTCGAGGACGCCTTCGGCAATGTGCGGGTGCGTGGCGAGATTTCCGGCTATCGCGGCCCGCATTCGTCCGGCCACGCCTACTTCGCATTGAAGGACGACCGGGCGCGGATCGATGCCGTGGTCTGGAAGACCACCATGGCGCGGCTGAAGTTCCGCCCCGAGGAAGGCATGGAGGTGATCGCCAGCGGCAAGCTGACGACCTATCCCGGCAAATCCAACTACCAGATCGTCATCGACAATCTGGAGCCGGCGGGCGCCGGCGCGCTGATGGCGCTGCTCGAAGAGCGCAAACGACGGCTGCAGGCCGAAGGCCTGTTCGATGCCGGCCGCAAGCGCCCGCTGCCGTTCATGCCGCGCGTCATCGGCGTCGTCACCTCGCCGACCGGCTCGGTGATCCGCGACATCATCCATCGCATCAAGGACCGGTTTCCGCTCCATGTGCTGGTCTGGCCGGTGAGGGTTCAGGGCGACACGACCGCCAGGGAAGTCACGGCTGCGGTCAACGGCTTCAACGCGTTGACATGGGAGGGACCCATCCGCCAGCCCGATCTGTTGATCGTGGCGCGCGGCGGCGGCAGCCTCGAAGACCTGTGGGGCTTCAACGACGAAGGGCTGGCGCGCGCCGTTGCGGCGTCCGGCATCCCGGTGATCTCCGCTGTCGGGCACGAGACCGATACGACTCTGATCGACTTCGTCGCCGACATGCGCGCGCCGACGCCGACGGGTGCGGCCGAGATCGCCGTACCGGTCAGGGCGGAGCTGGAGGCGACGCTCGCCAGCCTCGGCGCGCGGCTCAACGCCTGCGCCTCGCGGCATCTGGAGCGCAAGCGCCAGGCGGTGCGCGCGGCGGCGCGGGCACTCCCCTCGCCGGACCAGTTGCTGGCGCTGCCGCGCCGCCGTTTCGACGACGCGACGAGCCGGCTCGGCCGCGGGTTGACGGTGAATATCGAGCGCAAGCGAGCAACGCTGGAGCGGCAAAGGCTGACGCCGGCGACCCTGTCGCGGCGCCTCAACGAAGCGCGCACGCTGACCGGCCGCGACATTGCCCGGGCGCGAGCCGCGTTCTTCGCCATCGTGCGCGAGCGCCGCGCACGCTTTCAGCGCAATTCTACGCGGCTGTCGCCGGCGCCGATCGTCCGACGGCAGAAGCTGCAGGCCGACGTATTGGCCGGACTGTCGCGCAGGCAGGACCAGGCGACGGCGCGGCGGCTCGACCGGCTGCGCGCGGCTCTCACCCAGGCGGACCGGCTGCTTTCGACATTGTCGCACAAAGCCGTGCTGGCGCGCGGCTTCGCGTTGGTCAAGGACGCTGACGGCGCGGTGATCAAGCGGGTCGCGGAGGTGGCGCCCGGCGTGGCGCTGCAGCTGGAATTCGCCGACGGCAATGCCGAAGCCATCGCAACCAGCGGCGGCGCGCGGCCGAAGCTGGCCGCGAAATCACCCGCGAAAGCCAAGGAGCCGGGCAATCAGGGTTCGTTGTTCTGAGGTTTCCATGGGCAACCACGACCCGCATCTTCGCACGCCATCGGGCAAGCCGCGCCTGCGCTCCTTCAGTATCGCGCTCCGGAGGCCGCCCAGGCGGCTTCCGGCCGCATCGCCCGCGCGGAGTTCATCCCGGATGTCGACATCGACCCGTTCTTCGACGCGGTCGTGCAAGATGTCGAGGAAGCGATCCTCAACGCATTGATCGCCAATGAGGATATGGCGGGACGCGACGGCAATTTCGTGCCGGCGCAGCCGAAGACGTGGCTGAAGGAAAAATTCGGATAGAGCGTTTCACGGAAACGCTCTATCTTTGTTTTTACGCAATTCCGGACGGAAAACCGTTACACACTTTTCTTGGAATTGCTCTAAGAGCCGGCCTGTGGCAGGCGGCTGTTTATTCCGCCGGCTTGTCGGGCTTCGCTTCGCTGGTGCCCTCTTCGGCGGCTTCCTCGAGGCGCGACGCGATCAGTTCCTGGATGTCGCCGACCTCTTCCTGGATGTCCTCTAGGAGAATGCCTGCCTCGGCGGCCTTGGCGCAGCACTCCTTGGCAAGGGTCTCGGCCTGCTCGATCTTGATCGGCGAATGCTGGCATTGGACTTTCTCGCCAATCCATCCGCGCAAGAACTCGATCGCATGTTCACTCATACTGCTTCTTCCCTAGCGGCTAAGCCGGTTGGTAGCCATGAACGTCCGCCCCCCATTCGAGCCGAGTCGGCCTCGACCGGCAAGACATCTTGCCCGTGGTTCGCGAAACCGAAGGAATGGAAGGGTTGAAGGTGCACGTTCAGATCGTTGAGAATGATGGGATTGTTGGCCGGGATCGACAGAAGGCCGCCGTTGTTGTTTTTGCTGGCTTTTTTCTATGTTCGACAGCGCATTTGTATCACGATGGGTAGCACAGACTGTGTCACAGCTTTCCGGTCAACGTTGCCCCGTCTTTAGCTGGAGCAGGCGCTATATAGTGGCATCCTCATGCGATGTCGACTCGGGGTCCTTCATCGGGGCGGCTACCTCCCCAGAAGATTGCGCTCGACGGTCCTCAGATGCGTCAGCATCGCCTTGCTGGCGCCTTCGGAGTCGCGCGCCAGCAAGGCATCCAGGACGAGCTGGTGCTCGCTGCAATAGGTGGCGCGGCGTTCCTCCGAGAAGGAACGCTTCTTCATCTCGAACCACGGCCGCTGATTGCGCAGGACGCGCATGAGATTGTGGATCTCCTTGAGGAAGTCGTTGCGCGAGCACGCGAATATGCGGTGATGAAATTCCGCGTCCCAGTGCTCGAACGTCGGCATGTCCTGGGATGCGCAGGCGATCTTGTGCGCCTCGCGCACTGCGTTCAATTCGCCGGCGCTTGCATTGGTCGCGGCGAAGGATGCCGCCGCCGGCTCCAGCAACTGCCTGATCTCCATCATGTCGGCCGGGCTGGTCCCTTCCATCCGCGCGACGGTCGCGGCCATGGAATCGGAATTGGCTGCCGTCAAAAAAGTTCCGCGACCAACATGCCGTACGACCGTGCCGTCATCCTCGAGCAGGCCGACGGCGCGGCGCACGGTGTTGCGCGCCACACCGAACTCGCTTGCCAGGTCACGCTCGGGCGGCATACGACCGTTTTCCATCCATTCGCCCAGCGAAATCCGTTTCTTCAAGGCGATGGCGATGTCGTTGGCAACCAGCTTGGGCATGTTTGGCAGCGTTTATCTGATCCAATGATGAACCATTCATAGCAGCTTTTCGTGCGCCCGTCCATCATGCAGGCCTGCCGGTAGGTCGCCATTTGCATCGCCGCGAGCGTTGGAACTATTTCATGCAGCCAATCCGAATCCGGCTTGCGGCCTAAGCCAATTGGCGCTAGCGTGTTTCAAAAGAGCAGAAAATTGGCTCAAAATTGGTTCACGGGAGGAACTTCATGCGGGTCGCGACATTCTCGCTCGCCGGCGAAAGGCGGGTCGGCCTGGTCGATCTTGCCGCCCAGACCGTTGCCCCCTTCGATTTCCCCGTCGAGCGCGCCGAGACCGGATTGCTGGCGCTGATCGAACGCAACGGAGCCGGCGTGCCGCGCACCCTCTCCCCGGTCCCACTAGCGGGCGTTGAGATCGAAGCTCCAATTCCACAGCCACGCCGCAACATCTTCTGCGTCGGCAAGAACTATTACGAGCATGCGCATGAATTCGCCCGCAGCGGCTTCGATTCCAGCGCCGGCGCCGGCGCGGTGCCAAAACACCCGATCATCTTCTCCAAAGTGCCGGAATCGGTCGTCCCCAACCACGCCAGCGTGTTGATCGACTCCTCCGTGTCGACGGCGATCGACTATGAGGCGGAGCTCGCCGTCATCATCGGCAAGGGCGGGCGCGGCATCTCGAAAGAGGAAGCCCTCGACCACGTCTGGGGCTACACGATCGTCAACGACGTCACGGCGCGCGACCTGCAAGGCAAATACAGCCAGTGGCTGATCGGCAAATCGCAGGACACGTTCTGTCCGATGGGTCCATGGGCCGTCACCAGGGACGAGTTCGATCTCGCCAGCGCCGGCATCCGCTGTTTCGTCAACGAGGACCTGCGCCAGGACTCCAGGATATCGCTGCTCATCTTCGATATCCCGACCATCATCGCCACGCTGTCGCAAGGTATCACGCTCAAGCCCGGCGACATCATCGCCACCGGCACGCCCGTCGGCGTCGGCATCGGCTTCGACCCGCCCAGATATCTCAAGCCCGGCGATGTCGTGCGCATCGAGATCGACGGCATCGGCACGCTGGAGAACCGTTTCGTGGAGAGGCCGCAATGACGACCGTGACTGTCGGCCAGGTCGTTGCGGAAGTTACAGGCGAAGGCGCGGCCGTGGTGATGATCCACGGCCTCGGCGGCACCTCGAACATGTTCCAGCCGCAGATGGGGGCGCTGTCGGGCTACCGCGTCGTCCGGCTCGACCTGCCGGGGTCGGGCCGTTCGCCGCAGCCGATCGAGCCGCTCACCATCGAAGGGATGAGCGAAGCCGTGATCCGCGCCATGGCCGGCATGTGCGTTACCTCAGCGCACCTCGTCGGCCATTCGATGGGCACCATCATCTGCCAGCAGATCGCGGCGACACAGCCCTCCTTGGTAGCTTCGCTCGCGCTGTTCGGCGCTTTGGCCGAACCTGCGGAAGCGACCCGGCAAGGCTTGGCCAACCGAGCCCGTCTGGCACGCTCCGGCGGCATCGCCGACATCGCCGATCAGATCGTCGCCAACGCGATCTCGGCGCACACCAGGGAGACATCGCCCGCGGCAGCGGCCTTCGTGCGGGAATCGATCACCCGCCAGGACCCCGAATCCTATGCCCGCACCTGTGAGGCCCTGGCCAAGGCGACAGCTGTCGATGCGCGCCGGATTTCGGCGCCGACCCTGCTCGTCACCGGCGATGCCGACACGGTCAATCCGCCAGGCGTCGCCCAGGCGCTTGCCGACAAGATCAAGGGAGCCGTATTCTCGTCGCTCGATCGGTGCGGACACTGGGCCACGGTGGAAAGTCCGCGCGAGAGCAACTCGAAGCTCGCCGATTTTTTGAGACGGGTTGATAGGTGAGGATTTCGGATCGGGCGTAGACTTATGCGCTCGGCAAGTTGGGAGGCTTGTTATGGCAGACGAAAACTGGGCCGGAAACGGGTCGGGAAGCACGCTCTTCACCAATGTGCGCGTGCTCGACGCATCAGGTGAATATCCCTACACCGGCGAGGTGCTGGTGCAGGGCAACCGCATCAAGCAGATCACCAAGGGCTCGTCCCGCTTCGGCTCCTCCGCGTCGTCTTCCTACAATGGCGGCGCGCCAGGGGGCGTCACCGTGATCGACGGCATGGGCGCGACGCTGATGCCCGGCATGATCGACGCGCATCTGCATCTGTCCTGGAACAACGCGCCCGGCATCGATCCCATCCAGATGATGGAGATCGAGGAGCACATGCTGGTCACCATGGAGATGGCCAAGCTGGTGCTCGATGCCGGCTTCACCGCCGGCCGGGGCGCGGCCGCCGCCAAGCCGCGGCTCGACGTCGTCGCCAAGAAGTTCATCAACCAGGGCCGGTTTCCCGGACCGCGTTACCTCGCGGCGGGACCGGAGATCACAACGGTCGGCGGCCTTGGCGATTCCGCGCCCTCGCATATTCCGCATGAGGGCCTCAATCTCGGCATCGTCGTCTCCGGTCCGGAGGAAATCCGCCGCACGGTGCGCCAGTTGATCAAATACGGCGTCGATTCGATCAAGCTCAACCTATCCGGCGAGAGCATCACCGGCATGGGCGCCGAGGAGACGCCGATGTCGGAAGAGGAGGTCGCCATGGCCGCCTCCGAGGCGCGCTGCCGCAACAAGGTCCTGTCGGCGCACGCACGCTCTTCCGGCTCGGTCAAGCAGTGCGTGCGCCACGGCATCCAGAACATCTACCACGCCTCCTTCGCCGACGAGGAAGCGCTCGACATGCTCGAGGCGGTCAAGGACAAGCATTTCGTGGCGCCGGGCATCGCATGGCTGATCAACACCGCGCGGTACGCCGAGCAATGGGGCATCAAGCCCGGCTCGCCGCTGTCGCTCGAATATGAGCGAGAGCTTGAAATGTGCGTCGACACGATGAAGAAGATGCACCGGCGCGGCATTCGCGTGTGCATCGGCGGCGACTACGGCTTTGCCTGGACGCCGCAAGGCACCAACGCCAAGGACATCCAGACCTTCGTCGAGATGCTCGGCTTCTCGCCGATGGAGGCGATCCAGGCCGGCACCAAATATGGCGGCCAGATCATGGGCATGGGCGACGAGCTCGGCCTGATCAAGGAAGGCTACCTCGCCGATATCCTGTTGATCGACGGCGACCCGATTTCGGACGTGCGCATCCTGCAGGACAAGAACCGCATCCTCGCCATCATGAAAGACGGTAAGTTCCACAAGGCGCCGCGCATGAACGAGCAGCGCCGGCGGCTGACCGCATGAGCATACTCGACCAGCCATCGTCCTCGCCGCTGTCGCGCGGCGGCATGACACGCCGCCAGGCCTGGGGCCTCGTCGGCCTGCTGGCCGCGGCGATCGTCGCCTGGCTGGTCTTCGCCGTCTGGCCCGCCTGGCTGAACGCGATCCTGATCTCCAAGAAGGCCTTCGTCAGCGCCATCCTCAACGGCCTGACGCTCGCCGGCCTCTATTTCCTGGTCGCCAGCGGGTTCACCCTGATCTTCGGCCTGATGCGCAACATCAACCTGGCGCACGGCTCGCTTTACCTGCTCGGCGCCTATATCGGCTACGAGGTCACCAGCCGCACCGGCTACTGGCTGCTCGGCGTCGCCGCCGGCTTTGCAGTGCTGGCCATCATCGGCGTCGTCATGCAGGTTTTCGTCTTCCGCCGCCTGGAGGGCGACGACCTCCGACAGACCCTCGTCACCATCGGCATCTCGATCGTCGCCGCGGACCTGATGCTGGCGGTGTGGGCCGGCGGCACCTACCAGATCGCCACGCCGGAATGGCTCGACGGCGCCTTGACCCTGCCAGTCATCACAGCAGTGCGCTCGAACGGCGCTTCGGTTTTCCTGACCTATCCGCTCTACCGCGTGGTCGTGCTGGCGGCGGCGATCGTCATCGGAGTCGGGCTCTGGCTGATGCTCAACAGGACCCGCGTCGGCATGATGATCCGCGCCGGCGTCGACGACCGCGCCATGCTGTCGGCCTCGGGCGTCAACGTGCACGCAGTGTTCGCCATCGTCTTCGCGGTCGGCGCCGGGCTTGCCGGTTTCGCCGGCGTGGTCGGCGGATCGGCCCTCTCGGTCGCACCCGGCGAGGACGTGCGCTATTTGCTTGCCTCGCTGGTCGTGGTGATCGTCGGCGGCATGGGCTCCATCACCGGCGCGGCGATCGGAGCGCTGCTCATCGGGCTGGCCGAGCAGATCGGCCTGGTCTATTTCCCGACCTACGGCGTGGTGCTCACCTTCGTCATCATGGTGGTGACGCTGGCGGTGCGGCCGCAAGGCATCATGGGGAAGGCGAGATGAGCCTGACCACGGTCGCCGACGGCGCGGTGCCGCAACAGAACTGGCTGGACAAGATCGGCGCGGGTCACGTCATCCTTGCCGTCGCGCTCGTTCTCTATCCGCTGGTGGCATCGGATTTCTTCCTGACGCAGATCGCCGGCTACTCGATGATCTTCGGCGTGCTGGCGCTGTCGCTGATGCTGCTGGCCGGCTATGGCGGAATGCTCAGCCTGGCGCAGATCACGGTCGCCGGGATCGCCGCCTACGTCGTCGCCATCCTCGGCAGCAACAATTCCAACGTGCTGGGCTTCGGCTGGCCCTGGTGGATCGTCGTCCCCTTCGCGGTTGCCGCGGCGGCGGTGTCGTCGGCGCTGATCGGCTGGATCTCGGTGCGCACGGAAGGCATCTACACGCTCATGATCACGCTGGCGATCGCGACGGCGACCTTCTACTTCGCCCAGCAGAACTACGCGATCTTCAACGGCCATTCCGGCTACGCCGGCATTCACGCGCCGGTCTTCTGGGGCATCGACTGGCGGGACCCGAAACCCTTCTATTACCTCTGCCTCGGCCTTGCGGCGCTGTCCTACGCGGCGGTGCTCTACGGCTCCCGCTCCACCTTCGGCATGACCTTGCAGGCGATCCGCGACAATCCGCGAAGGATGCGAGCGCTGGGCTATCATGTCACCGCGCACAAGGTCTTCGCCTGGTTCCTGGCAGGCATCCTCGCCGGGCTGGCGGGCGTGCTTCTGGTGTGGTTCAACGGGCGCGTCTCGCCCGGCACTATCGGTGTCGACGTGGCGATCGACATCCTGATCATCGCCGTCATCGGCGGCCTGCGCCACCCGATCGGGCCGTTCGTCGGCGCGATCGTCGTCATACTGATGCAGACCTTCGCCATCGACATCGTCGGTGCCGAGCGTTTCAACACGCTGATCGGCCTGGTGTTCCTGGCGATCGTCTTCGTCTCGCCGGATGGAATTCTTGGGTTGTGGGGGAGGATCAAGCCACATCTTGCCCAGGGATCATTGCGCGCCGGCCCCTAGCGGCTGGCGCGGATGAAGCACTGCTGACCAATCAAACGGGAGGAACCGAAAATGCACAGACGTACACTGCTGGCCCTGGCGCTGTTCACCGGGCTGACCGCGCCTTCGATGGCGCTCGCCGCCGACGACACGATCAAGATCGGCCTGCTCGCCACTTTCGAAGGGCCGTTCACGGTGCTCGGCGAGGACGGCGAACGCGGCGCCATGACGGCGGTCGCCGAGACCAACGGCACTGTCGCCGGCAAGAAGATCGAGATCGTCAAGGGCTCGTCCGACGCCTCGCCCGACAGCGCCGTGCGCGCCGCGCGCAAGCTTGTCGAGCAGGACGGCGTGAAGGTGCTGGTCGGCCCGCTTTCGGGCGATGAAGGCCTCGCCGTCAAGGACTATGCCAAGACCAAGCCGGACGTGACGTTCATCAACGGCACCTCGGCAGCGCAGGACACGACGCTGCGCAATCCGGCCGAGAACTTCTTCCGCTTTTCCACCGACGGCGCGCAGTGGATGGCCGGCCTCGGCACCTATGCCTTCAACGACAAGGGCTACAAGAAGGTCGCCACCGTCGCCGAGGATTACTCCTTCCCCTACACGCAGGTGTTCGGCTTCATGGCCGAGTTCTGCAAGGCCGGCGGGCACGTGCCGTCGAAATCCTGGGTGCCGATCGGCAACAAGGACTTCTCCTCCGTCATCGCGGCGATTCCCGAGGATGTCGACGCCATCTATGTGGCGCTCGGCGGCGCCGACGCCGTTAACTTCCTGACCCAATACCAGCAGGCCGGGGGCTCGGCTCCGCTCATCGGCGGCTCGATCACTGTCGACCAGACCGTGCTGACTTCGAAGGGCAAGCTGAAGGATGTGCTGAAAGGCACGCCGTCTGCCGGCCCGACCGCCGACACCAATGACGCGCCGGCCTGGAAGACGTTTGTCGACGCCTACGAGAAGCAGCCGGGAGCCTTCCCCTCGCCGTCGCTCTTCGCCCATGGCTACTATGTGAACATGAAGGCGACGCTGCTGGCGCTCGACCAGGTTGGCGGCGACGTCTCCGACGGCGGCAAGAAGTTGCGCGAGGCCTTGTCGAAGCTTTCCTTCGACACGCCGACTGGCAAAGTGTCGCTCGACAAGAACCGCAACGCGGTCGCCGACATCTTCTTGACCGAGGTTACCGAAGGCTCGGACGGCACTCTTCTCAACAAGCTGGTCAAGGTCGTGCCGCAGGTCAACCAGACGCTGGGCATCCCCGAGGACGAGTTCATGAAGCTCGGGGCGGTCAACCGCGACAATCCGAGCTGCCCGTAACGGCACGCGCCAAGAGCATCGTCAGTGACCGAAAACCTGGCCGCGAACCGTCTGCAGAGCACCAGTGCCTACGCGCTGGAGCTCGATGGCGTGGCGCGGCATTTCGGAGCGCTGGTGGCGCTCTCGGGCATCGATATGAGGATCGCGGCCGGCGAGCGGCGCGCGGTCCTCGGCTCCAACGGCGCCGGCAAGACCACCCTGTTCAACGCCGTGACCGGCGACTTCCTGCCGACTGCCGGACGCATCCGTTTCTTCGGCGAGGACATCACCGACCTGCCGCCGCACGAGCGTATCCGCCGCGGCCTGCGCCGCACCTATCAGATCTCGCAGCTGTTCAAGGGGCTGTCGGTCCTCGATTCCATCTTTCTCGCCTGCCGAGGCGTCTCGCGCCAGCGGTTTTCGCTGCTGAGGCCCACCGCCGCCGACGTCAACATGGTGCAGGCGCGATCGATCCTCGAGGCGGTTCATCTCGAAGCCCATCGCGACGCACTGGTGGCGACGCTGAGCCACGGCCAGCAACGCCAGTTGGAAATCGCGCTGGCGCTCGCCGGCGCGCCGCGCTTCATCCTGTTCGACGAACCGGCGGCGGGTCTTTCGCCGACCGAGCGGCGCGACCTCGTCGCCATCCTCAACGCGTTGCCGAAGCATATCGGTTTCATCATCATCGAGCATGATCTCGACGTCGCCCTGCGCGTGGCGGACTACGTGTCGATGATGCACAATGGGCATCTGTTCAAGGAAGGCACGCCGCAGGAAATCGAGGCCGATCCGGAGGTCCAACAGATCTATCTCGGAGGCAAGCATGGCTGAACGCCCCGCCGGCAAAAGCCCCAGGGCGGTGCTGAAGATAGAAGACCTGCAGGTCTTCTACGGCGAGAGCCATGCCTTGCAGGGGATTTCGCTGACGCTGGAGAGCGGTGTGCTTTCCGTGGTCGGCCGCAACGGCATGGGCAAGTCGACGCTGTGCAATACCATCGTCGGACTGAAGCGCGCGCGCTCCGGCTCGATCCGCTTCGACGGCCGCGAGACCACCGCGCTCGAACCGCACGAGATCCACCGCCTCGGCGTCGGCTATGTGCCGCAGGGGCGGCGCGTCTGGCCGAGCCTGACGGTCGACGAGCATCTGCGCCTTGCCGGCGGCAATCGGCGTGACGCGAGTTGGACGGTCGAGCGCGTCTACCAGACCTTTCCGCGCTTGGCGGAGCGCCGGCACAATGGCGGATCGCAGCTGTCGGGGGGCGAGCAGCAGATGCTCGCCATCTCGCGCGCGCTCCTCAGCGACCCGAAGCTTCTGGTGATGGATGAGCCGACCGAGGGGCTGGCGCCGATCATCGTCGACCAGGTCGAAAAGATGCTGGTCGACCTTGCCGCCGAAGGCGAGATGGCGGTGCTCGTGATCGAGCAGAACATCGGCGTCGCCACCGCTGTCTCCAGCCAGGTCGCGATCATGGTCAATGGCCGGATCAACCGGCTGATGGACGCGGCCGCGCTCACCGTCGACCGCGACCTGCAGCAGCGGCTGCTCGGCGTCGGACGCCACGCCGAGGAAGCGCCTGTCACGCCGACGGAAGCGGCACAGGCAAAGGAGCAACTGGCGGCCGTCTATCGCATCGACCGCGCGTCCGCCGGATCGCTCGAGCCGGCGGGGGGCGACGGCGTCTATCGGCCCGTCACCCAATTGCCCAACCGCTGGAACGTGCCGGTCACCGAACTGAGGCAAGCGGCCGTCGACAAGACGGCGCCCCAGGACGACCCGAAGAAGGTCTTCGCCATCCCCTTTGCCGAGCGCATCGGCAAAACCGTGCTGATCGTCGGCACGTTCGACACCAAGGGCAAGGAATTGCGCTTCGTCGCCGACCGGCTGAAGTCGCTCGGACTGCCTGTGCGCACCGTCGACCTGTCGACATCGGGAAAGCCGTCGAGCGCGGACGTGCCCGCCATGCAGGTGGCCGGCATGCACCCGCGCGGATCCTCGGCCGTCTTCACCGACGATCGCGGCGGCTCGGTCGGCGCCATGGCGGAGGCTTTCGCGCGCTGGATCGAGCGGGAACCGCGCATCGGCGGCGTCATCTCGGCGGGCGGCTCCGGCGGCACCACGCTGGCGACGTCCGGCATGCGGGTCTTGCCGGTCGGCATCCCCAAGCTGATGGTCTCGACGGTGGCTGCGGGCGACGTCGCCAAATATGTCGGCGGCGCCGACATCATGATGTTCCATTCGGTCGCCGATGTTCAGGGGTTGAACTCGATCACCGAGCAGGTGCTGTCCAACGCCGCCCACGCCATGGCCGGCATGGTCGCGCAACTGCCCAATGCCGAGGCGTGGGACGCCAGGCGCAAGCTGGCGCGCCCTGCCCTCGGCATCACCATGTTCGGTGTCACCACGCCGGCGGTGCAGGCGGTGACGAAACGGCTCGAAGCCGACTATGACTGCCTCGTCTTCCACGCCACCGGCATCGGCGGGCGCGCCATGGAGAATCTCGGCGACTCCCGGCTGCTGTCGGCTTTCCTCGATCTCACCACGACCGAAGTGGCCGACATGATCGTCGGCGGCGTCTTCCCGGCGACCGAGGATCGTTTCGGAGCGGCGATCCGCACAAGGCTGCCCTATGTCGGCTCGGCCGGCGCGCTCGACATGGTCAATTTCGGGCCGCGCGAGACCGTGCCGGAAAAGTTCCGCGGCCGCAAATTCGTCATTCACAATCCAAATGTCACGCTGATGCGCACGACCCGCGACGAGAACCGGGCCTTCGGCGAATGGATCGGCACGCGGCTCAACGCCATGGACGGACCGGTGCGCTTCCTGCTGCCCGAGGGCGGCGTGTCGCTGCTCGATGCGCCTGGCCAGCCCTTTCACGATCCGGAAGCCGACAACGCTCTGTTCGAAGCGATCGAAAAGACCGTTCGCCGGACGCCCCAGCGCCATGTCGAGCGGGTGCGCGCCAACATCAACGACATGCCCTTTGTCGATGCGGTGATCAGCGCTTTCCACGCGATCGGCCCAAAGCTGCAGAGGCGGGCATGAACAGTTGGACTTTACCGGACGGCGGACGGATCTTCGAAATTGGTGCCGGGCGCCTGGCACTGACCGGATTGTGTAGGGGAGAATAAATCATGGACGCGCAGAGCTTTGGCGCTTTCCTGTTGTGGCTGATCGTTGCCGCGGTCGTCGTGGTGATCGCCGTCTACATCTTGCGATGGCTCTATCGCCGCTCGACCAAGGAGACGGCGTTCGTGCGCACCGGCTTCCTGGGCGAGAAGGTGGTGGTGAATGGCGGCGCCTTCGTCATTCCGGTGCTGCACGAGATCACCCCGGTCAACATGGGTGTGCTGCGCATCGAGGTTCGCCGCGAGGACGCGCTGGCGCTGATCACCAGGAACCGCATGCGCGTCGACCTCATCGCAGAGTTCTTCGTCCGCGTCGGCGCGAGCCGGGAATTTGTTGCCGCGGCGGCGCAGACGCTCGGCCGCCGCACGCTACAGCCCGAGAGCCTGCGCGAATTGCTGGAGGGCAAGTTCGCCGGCGCCATGCGCACCGTCGCCGCGCAGATGACGCTGGAAGAGATGCATGAGCTGCGCGGCGACTACGCCGACAAGGTCCGCGCGCTTGCTTCGGATTCGCTGACCGCCAACGGGCTGGAACTGGAAAGCGTCGCCATCGTCGACCTCGACCAGACCAGCCTCGAATATTTCGATCCGTCCAACGCCTTCGATGCCGAAGGCCTGACGCAGCTGACGGAGTCCATCGAGACCAGGCGCCGCATGCGCAACGAGATCGAGCAGCGCACTTTGGTCGACATCCGCAACCAGAACCTCGACACCCAGCGCAAGGTGCTGGAGATCGAGCGCGACACCGAATATGCGCGCCTCGAACAGGAGCGCGAAGTCGAGATCCGCCGCGCGGCGCAGCGCTCCGAGCTCGCCAGGGAACGGGCCGTACGCGACCAGGAAGCCGAACAGGCGCAGCTTTCCGCGCGCGAGGCGGTGGAGAAATCGCGTCTTGCCCAGGAGCGCAGCGTCACCGAGGAACGCATCCGCAGCGAGGAGGACACGCAGCGCCGCGAGATCGCGCGCCGCCGCGCGCTCGACGAGGCCGAGATGAAGATGCGCGAATTGACCGAGCGCGAGCAGATCGCTCTCGGACTTGCGCTGGAGAAGGCGCGCATCGAGCGCGAAGGCGCGCAGAGCGGGCTCGAGATCGAACGCAAGAAGTCGCTCGAAATAGCCGAGCTCGAACGCCAGATCGCGCTGGCGGAAAAGGCGCTCGAAGTGACCAGGGCGGAGGCGGAGAAGCGCCGCGCCGAAATCGTCGAGAACCAGGCGACCGAGACCGCGCGGATCGAGCAGGAACGTGCGGTCGACGAGGTGCGGATCGCCAGGGAACGCCATCTCGAAGCCTTGCAGATCGCCAAGCGCCAGGCCTTCGAGGAAGCCGAGATCTCGGCTGGAGAAGAGGTCGAGCGAGCACGCATCACCACCGAGCGCGGCATCGAGGAGGCTCGCCTTATCAAGGAGCGCGATCTTCGTCAGCTCAGCGTCGACCGCGACCAGAAGATCGAGATCGCCGAGATCCAGAAGGCTATCGACATCGCCAAGAAGACGCAGGAACGCTCCTCGGCAATCGCCGCGTCGGAAGCCGTTCGCGCCAAGGCCATCCAAGCCGAGGAACAGGCCCTGACCGCCCGCGAGCGCGAGATCGCCGAGCGCCGCAAGCTGACCGACCTGATCGGCGCCAGCCGAGAGGCGGAGCGCGAGGCCCTTCGCGTGACGGCCGCCGCCGACGCCGAGATGAAGGCCGCAAAGAGCCTGGCGGAGGCACAGAAGATCGCTGCGGTGGCGGCCGCGGAATCGGAAAAGATCCACGCCCTTGCCGCAGCCCAGCGCTACGAGGTCGACGCGACCGGCCATCGGCAGATCAACGAAGCGGAGAACCTTCTCTCCAGCGAGGCGCGCGCCGGGCGCCTGCGCGGTAAATTGCTGGATCACATGGAAGGCATCATCCGCGAGAGCGTCAAGCCGATGGAGAAGATCGACGGCATCAAGATCCTGCATGTCGACGGTATCAACGGCGGATCCGGCGGCAACCGCAACGTCACCGACGAGGTGATCGATTCGGCGCTGCGTTACCGGGTGCAGGCGCCGATGATCGACAATCTGATGAAGGAGATCGGCATCGAAGGCGGCTCGCTCGGACGGATGACCGACGTGCTGCGCGACGCCAAGGACATTTCCAACCTCGCCCGCGATAAAAAGGGCAAGGGCAAGGCCGCCAAGGACGATGATGACGACCGCGACCATTGAGGTGACGGCGGTGTTTTCTTGCCAAGTGGTTCCCCCACTCCGTCGCTGCTTCGCAGCGCCACCTCTCCCCCCTCCGGAGAGAGAGGAAAGGAGCCAGTTGGAATCGCCTCGCGCCTTTCCTCTCCCCCGTCGATCCGGGGAGAGGTGTCGAGCGAAGCTCGACGGAGTGGGGGTCGATCTGGCGCGGCGCAAGACAATAAATGCTCGGACCGCCATGCCCACGGCCGGCTCGCAAGCATGACCAAGGTCTATGTCTCCTCGGTCATCCCGGCCCCGGCCGCGGACGTCTGGAAGGTCGTGCGCGACTTCAACGGCTTGCCGGACTGGGCGCCTTTCGTGGCCGAGAGCCGCATCGAGCAGAATGCGCATGCCGACCGGATCGGCTGCATCCGCAGTTTCACGCTCAAGGACGGCGGACGGATCCGCGAACGACTGCTGGCGCTGTCGGACTACGACCTCTCCTGCAGTTATGCGATCCTGGAGAGCCCGATGCAGGTGGAGAACTATGTCGCCACCTTGTCGCTGACGCCGATAACCGACGGCAATTTGACGTTGGCCGAATGGCAGGCCGAGTTCGATTGCGCCCCCGAGCGCGAGGCAGCGCTGACGCAGCAGATAGGCAGCGGCGTGTTCCAGGCCGCGCTTACCGCGCTGAAGCAGCGCTTCGGACGCTGACCGCCGCGAATGGTCCAGGTCCGCCAGAGCACGATCATCGATGCCCCGATCGAGGAGGTCTGGGCCATCCTGCGCGATTTCAACGGCCACGACCGCTGGCACCCGGCCATCGCGTCGAGCGAGATCGATGGCGGCGAGCCGGCCGACGCGGTCGGCGCCGTGCGCCATTTCCGTCTGGCCGACGGCGGCGAACTGCGCGAGCAGCTTCTGGCGTTGTCCGACAAGGAGCGCCGGCTGAGCTACTGCCTGCTCGAGGCGCCGCCGCCGTTGATGGGTTATGTCGCGTCGATACGGCTGAAACCGGTGACCGACGGCAACGCCACCTTCTGGGAATGGCGCTCCGAATTCCACCCGCCGGCGCATCGCCGCGACGAACTGGTGAAGCTGGTCGCCGAAGATATCTATCGTGCCGGCTTTGCCGCGATCCGCAATCTCCTCGGACGTCGCGACGCCGCCATGCCGGCCGAGGCAAGGCCGTCGCCGGCAACCATGCCGTCGACGCCGACAGGCGTGGCACCCCGTTCGATCCCCGCGCCGTCGATCCTCGCACCGCCCCGGGACACACGAGAAACGACGCGCGCGATCCTTGTCGAGCGCTATGGCGGACCGGAGGTTCTGCAGCTGAAGGAAATCGCATTGCCGCCGCCGGCGCCCGACGAGGTGCGGATCCGCCACATGGCGATCGGCGTCAACTTCATCGACGTCTATTGCCGCACCGGCTTCTTCGATCTGCTGCGGCCGCCGGGCGTGCCGGGCATGGAGGCCGCGGGCGTCATCGAGGCTGTCGGCGCGGCAATATCCGGCCTGTCGGTCGGCGATCGGGTGGCCTATGCCTGCCCGCCGGTCGGCGCCTATGCAGAGCGCCGCAACATGACGGCCGACCTGTTGGTGCGGCTGTCGGACGACATTTCTGACGAGGTCGCCGCCGCGAGCCTGCTCAAGGGCGTGGCAGCCAGTTTTCTCCTGCACGACGTCCATGCCGTTCGGCCAGGCGAGGTCGTGCTCATCCACGCCGCCGCCGGTGGCATCGGCCAATTGCTGGTGCAATGGGCACGCCATCTCGGCGCCACCGTGATCGCAACCATGTCGAGCGATGACAAGGCGCGCATCGTCGAGCGTCTCGGCGCGCACCATGTCATCGTCTACTCCCGGGAGGATTTCAGCGAGGCGGTGATGCGGCTGACCGCCGGCGCAGGCGCCAACGTCATTTACGATGCCGTCGGTATCGATACTTTCGCCGGCTCGCTCGCGGCCCTTGCCACACGCGGTCATCTCGTCAGCTTCGGCCAGGCATCGGGGCCGGTCGGCGCCTGGGACATCGACCGCCTGGCCTCGAAGTCGATCACCGTTTCGCGGCCCAATTATGCTCATTACACCGACACGCCCGAGAAGCTCGCGCCGCATGTCGACCGCTTCTTTACGGCATTTCGCCAGCGCGCCGTCAGGATCGGGCAGCCAGCGTCCTACGACCTGGCCAAAGCCGCGGACGCCCATCGAGACCTGGAAACCCGCAAGACCAGCGGGGCGCTCGTTCTGTTGCCGTAGCCACCCACGGCCGGTCAGAGCGATGGGAAGCTGTTGACGCCGGTGCGCATCGGGTTTTCCGACTTCCATTTTTCGAGCGGGTTCTGCGATTTCCATTCGGCGGCATAAGGGCCGAGCGTGGTGAAATGTACGCCCGCGCAGGCTTTCATGCGCTGGATCAGCCGGTCGAGCATCATGATGCGATGGCCGCGGCCGATGAATTCGGGATGCATGGTGAGCGTGTAGATGCCGCCCTTGCAGTTCTCGAGCGCATACCGGAAGTCATCCCACCAGATTTCCTCGATGTCGCGCGGATTCGAGTAGCCCTGGTTCCAGCCGGCAACAACCTCGAAGGCCGGATAATCGTCCAGCCCCCAGGTGACGGGAAGCTCGACGATATCGGTCGCCGGGCCGAATTTGTAGGGCTCGTCAAGGCCCTCTACCTCGTCTCCCGTGTCGGGCAACCTGAAAAGCGATAGAGCTGTATGGCCCTACTGAGTGGCTGGCCCGATGAGAATTCACCAGTTCCGGATCGTCGCAAGTGACGCCTTGAAGTTTTGCCGTCGGGGCCAACGCAATCTCGATCGGCGCCGGGGTTAGATTTGCCGCCAGGATGCGGATTTCGTCGGCGAGCTGAAAAGCGACGGCCGCCACTGCCGAATGATTGACCGAAACGTCGTAGCGCTGGGTTCCTGCTGCAGCCACGAGTTGGGCATGGATGGCCTGTAACGGTCGCGGGGTGCCATCCTCATTCAAAAGCCCGAACGGTCCGGTCGGTGCTGCCAATATCAATCGATCGGCGGCTGTCGCGGCTGCCTGGGTCGCCACGCCGACGGCAAAGGCGGCACCGAACAATGCTTGCTGGCGCGGGTCGATGCGGGCGGCAGGTATCCGGATAAGGTCAGGATTGGCCGCAACTGACTGTCCGTAAGGATTATGTCGCATACCGATCGTGCACGGTCCCAGCCAGATCGACTTGCCAGGACATAAATGCCGCGCCGTCTCCATCACGGCTGAATAAACCGTCAGGGTTTCCATGACCGACTGCTCGTCGGCGGCATGCACGATCGCGCTGTTGCCGAAGAAGACAAAATCCGCATCTCCGCTCGGCGGATTGCGGTTGAATTCGGTGAACAGGGAGGGAGTTCCCGCGCCTATCAGGCAATCGATGCCATTTGCCTTGAGCGCATCGACCAGTTCGCCGACGGGCCGCTCGCCTGTAGGCAAATGGTTCGAGGGCCGCGTCTTGAATTCGCGCCGGGGCGAAACCAGCAGCGCGCTGGGTTTGACTTTGGACAAACGAATCGCATCGGCAATGGCCGCTGCTTCTGCTGAGGGATCGACCGTTTCAACAACCGCCTCGACCGCCAATCGGGCGCCGAGCGCACCCGCAAGGTCGGCTGATTTGCGCAGCATCCGAGCGTCATGCCCGCGCGCGCTGTCGAAGCGAACAATGATCTCCGGAACCGGCCCAAGCAAAGATGCGCTGGCCGTCGCGTCAGGCAAATCGTCTGGATCGAGGAACAAAGCAATAGACGGCATGCGTCCAGCCGGTCCGCCAAGCGTCAGAGTTACAACGCCGCCGGTTGTCTTTTGGGTTGCCGACGCATCGGCGCGCACGGAAACAGTGATGCAATGACGGTCCTGCGTATCTTTGCGAATGATATATGGACGGGGTTTTGAAAGTGGCCGGATATAGGTCTTGAAAGAGGCGTCCGTCCAGTTGCGCTGGTCCTCCATCTCGAAGGCATCGCCTTCCATGGCGACGGTGCAGGTCATGCCGGGTGCCGGGTAATGCGTCAGCGCCGAAATGTCGAATGCAGGCTGATCCGGACTGATCAGAGAGGGAAAAATCGTATCTTCGATCATTCCGTTGCTGTGCCGGATGGAAAGCTTTCCGCCCGCTGCCTCGGCAGGGTGAAGCACGACGAAGCCTGTGCGGTTTGTCGGAAAATCAGTGAGTGCAACACCTTCGGCCTCCAGGCTGAGTTCGCCCGAGGCGTCGCCGGTAATCGTCATTCGATAAGCAAAGCGGCCTTGCGGACCGCTGCAGAGTCCATCGTAGCCTACTTTGAAGGAGTCCCCTTCCGTCGCCACAGAGACATTGGAGAGCTCGGCCTTGTAAGTCCCCCAGGATGAATCGCGCGCGAGATAGTTTATCGCTCGAACCACCTCGACGCCGGCAAAGGAAATCGTCCGCAGATTGCCGTCCTCAAGGATAGCGGTCAGCGATCCGGCAGTCAGAAGCCGTCGTTCCGGCAGGGGCTCGTCGGTGCCGTAGAGCGCCACAGGATCCGGATCGGCTGTCACAGCTTCGCCTGCTTGAAGTTCTCATCGACTTTGTATGTCACGACCGTCTTGCTGCTCACCATGTCGCGCGTGCTGGCATCGAAGCTGCGATAGTGCTCGGAAGCAAGATGCAGGTCGAAGGCTGCGCGGTCACGATAGATCTCGTAGAGGAAGATCTGCGACGGTTTCTGGGGTCCCAGCGGTGTCAGCACATCGAAGCGCAGGCATCCCGGCTCAAGCTCGACGGATGACGCCGCATTCTCCGAAACGAGCCGGTAGAACTCGGGAAAGGTCCCCTCGACGAGCTCGAAAACAACGGTCAGCGCAAAGGCCGCTTCGGAAAGCATGCTCATCCAGGCTCTCCGTTGTGAATGGGATTCCATTGCATGGGTTGAATGGCGCGCCGTTCGTCCGCGGCGCGATAGGCGGCGTCGACCAGCGCGTATGTCTTGAGATTGTCCTCGCCGCTGGTTTCGGCCGGGACGCCACGCTGCAGACAGTCGAGAAAATGGCCGCATGCGCCGATCACGCCTTGCTGGGCGACATGCCAGGGATGACCGGTCCAGGTCAGGAGCGGCGCGCCAGCATCTTGCGTCCAGGTCTTGCCATCGCTCGTCACCGTTATCCTGCAGCCGGCTCCAAGCGAAATCGCGCCCTTGGGACCTTCAATGACCAGCAGCGTTTCAGGAAAATGATCGGGCAGACGTCGCGACTCGTACGTGCATTCCACAACCGACACCGCGCCACTTGCATGGCGCAGCAGCATGGTCGCCGTATCCTCGGCGCGAACGTGCGGATTGCGTTTCTGGGTTTCACTGGATATGTGCTCGACCTCGCCGAGGAAGAAGCGCGCAAGGTCCAGCATGTGGATGCCGACATCAGCAATCGCCAGCCGCTCCTCGTCATAGAAATAGGGCTGGGTCTTGTAGACATCGAAGCCGGTCCTGAAGCGAATCCTCGCCCAACTCGGCGTTCCGATGGCGCCGCTGTCGATCACCTTGCGGACCACGCGCATCGGCGCCTGGAACCGGAAGTTCTCGTGCACTGCAAGCCATACATTTGCCTTGCGGGCCGATTCGACGATCGCAACGCAATCTTGCCAGGTCGACGCGAACGGCTTCTGGACGATCGCGGCAACGCGATGCGCGATGGCGATCTCCGCCAACAGCCTGTGCGTGTCATGGCGTGTGACGATGTCGACCACGTCGAGACGCTCGGCCTCGAGCATGCTTTCGGCGTCCGAGTAAAACGGCACGCCGAACTGCTCCCCAGCCGCGCGCGCCTTGCCGGCATCGACATCGCAAACGGCAGCGAGTTGCGCTCCCGTTTCGGCGAGGTCGCGCCAGGAATGCAAATGGTTCTGCGCGAAGAAGCCGCAGCCGATCACACCAATGCGCAAAGGGCGGGCCATACCTCTATCCGGCCACGATCGGCGTTCTGAGCACGCCGATGCCAGTCGCCTCGATCTCGACGATATCGCCCGCCTTCATGAAGATCTGCGGCTTCTGGAAGGCGCCTACGCCAGCCGGCGTTCCGGTCGAGACGAGATCGCCGGGCTCAAGCGGCACATAGTGTGAGAGGAAGGATATCAGCCGCGGCAGCGAGAAGAGCCAGTCGGACGTGCTGCCATTCTGCAGCAGCTTGCCGTTGAGCCGGGTCTTCAGCGCCACATCATCCGGCCTGGTCAGTTCATCGGCAGTGACGATGCAGGGGCCGATGGGCGCGAAGCCGGCGAAATTCTTGCCGATGGTAATCTGGTTGTCCTTGAATTGAACGTCGCGGGCGGAGATATCGTTGAGCAGCGTGTAGCCGAAGACCGCCGGCATCACATCGGCCTCCGCGGCCTTGTGCAGGCGCTTGCCGATCACGGCGGTGAATTCAACCTCGTAGTCCATCTGTTCGGTTCGAACCGGCTTCTCGACCGCCACGTCCGGCCCGACGACCGATGACGGCAGCTTTGCGAAGAAGAACGGCTCGGTTGGCATCTTGGCGTTAGGATTTTCCTCGGCATGCCCTTTGTAGTTGATGCCGGAGCAAAGAACCTTGCCGGGGCGGATGGGGGCTTCGAGCATGACATCGACAAGCGCATAGCGCGGCGCCTGGGTAAGTCCGCCGCGAATTTTGTCGAGCGCCGACTTGCCGCCCTGCACGATGTCGAGCACCGACGCCGCTAGCCCGGCTTCGGTGAGGCACACCACCTCCTCGCCGTCGAGGACGCCGGCGTGGTGGTGATGCCCCGCCTTCTTATGGGAGAAAGTCACGAATTTCATACGGCCTCCGAAACGAAGACAGCCTTGTGCAAGGCCATCGGATTGTCAGCGAGTGTTTTGAAAACGGTGGGTGCCTCGGACAGCGAGAAGCTGCTGGCGATCTTGGGATAGTGGATCTTGCCCGACGCAAGCAGATCGAGCGCCTCGGGAAAGCAATCGACGGACGCGCGCGACCCGAGGATCGTGACTTCCTTGCGGGTGAAATCCAGGCCGGGAAACGTGACGCCCTGCCCTTTCTTGACGAGGCCGAGGATGACGATACGGCCGCCGGCGGCGACGAGGTCGATGGTCTGTTCCATCGCTGGCGCCGCACCCGTCGCCTCCATGACGACCGGCATGCCCTCGCCGTTCGTGATCTCAAGCACGCGCTCGAGCAGGCCCGCGCCGCCGGCGATCGGAGTTGCACCCATGTCCGCGGCGGTGGACAGCCGCTCCGCCGAAAGGTCGGTTGCGTAGACTTTGGCGCCGAGCGCCCGCGCGACCTCGACGATCGCCAGACCGATCGGACCAGCGCCTAGAACGAGGACCGTGTCGTCGGCGGTGACCATTCCACGCCGGCAACCCTGGACGCCGATGGCGACCGGCTCGGCGAATGCCGCCTCGAAATCGGTCAGCCCGTCCGGCACAGGGTTCAAATTGGTCGCGGGCGCGGTGACGAAATCGGCGAAGCCGCCCTCGCGATGTACACCGATAATGGCGAGGTCGGCGCAGCAATTGCGCTTGCCGACCCGGCAAGGATAGCAATGGCCGCAGCCTATGAACGGGTCGACGACGACACGCGTCCCGACCTTCGGACCGGCGGTCCCTTGACCGTAAGCCTCGACCGTGCCGGCGATCTCGTGACAGCCGATGCGCGGGTAGATCACGTAAGGATTTTTGCCGGTGTAGATGTAGAGATCGCCGGCGCACAGGCCCGCTGCCCCGACGCGCACCAGCACCTCGCCCGGTCCAGGGAGCGGCTTCGGCACATCGGCGATGCGGATCGACCGCGGCTGATCGAAAATGGCGGCCTGCATCATGCCGCCTTTGCGGGGCGCACCACCCTGCCTTCGGCGTCGAATTCGATCCAGTCGCCGGCCCGAAGCAGATAGGGGTCGGCGATAGGCTCGCCGCGCGCCCTCGCCGCGCCATGATGCTTCATGTAGTCGGCGACATCCTTGTCGCCGTCGAGGGTGATGTAGTGGCATGGCAGCACGGTCTCGAGCCCGAGCCATTGGGTCGCAAGGACCCCCTCGTAGGGGCTCATCTCGCCCGTCAGCATTTCGCCAGGCATCGGATTGAGATGCAGGACCTCCTGCGGATTGGCGATGCCGATGCATCCGACATTCGGCTTGTAGAGTTGGCCCTGCAGCTTCAGGTCGGAGAAGATGGCTGTGTCGCCATAGTGGTAGAAACGCAGCCCGTCGGCATAGACGATGAAGGCCATCGGCACGCCGGATATGAAGGAATTGTCCTTCAACCTGATCTGCGACCAGTGGTGACATTCGAGCGGCTGTATCTCGATGCCCGCCACCTTGACACGGATGCCCCAGGTGGTTGCACGAATCTGGTTTGCGGGGATGCCGCGGTCCATCAGCCAGGCCTTCACCTCGCCGCCGCAGACGACCGGGCATCCATATTTGGCAGCGATTTTGTCGGTGTCGCCCAGATGATCGAAGGCCGCATGGCTAACGATCACCAGATCCACGTGGTCGAATTCGATGGATTTGGTTGCGGCGCCGGGGTTCTGATCGAGAAAGGGATCGCACAATATGCGCATGCCGTTCTCGGTCAGAATCTCGTAGGCGGCGACGCCGTGGAAGCGGATGCGGGTCGTGGGTCGAAGCGTCATCGGTTCAACTCGTCTTTCTCGTGTCGATCTTGAGCGGCAGGCAGGAAAGTCCGTGCCGATCGCCGCGTGTCTTCCAGCGAAGTTCTTTCGTCGTGTCAGGCGCAAGGCTCAAGCGGGCTTCGATCAGCGTCTCAAGTGTCACCGCCATTTCCATGCGCGCTACACCCGCACCGGCGCAAAGATGTGGGCCGGCCCCGAAAGTGAGATGCTTGTTCGGATTGCGATCGAAGCGCAGCTCGTTCGGCGCTTCGAATACCGATGGATCTCGGTTGGCCGAGCCGAAACCGAGCGCCACAATATCGCCCTCGCGTATATTGCGACCGTGCAGGCACAGGTCGTGCGAGGCGTTGCGGCCGAAAATCTCGATCGGCGAGGAATAGCGCAGGAACTCCTCCACCGCGGTGGGAACGAGCGCTGGCTCCTCGGCAAGCCGCTCCAGGGCCTTCGGGTGTTCGGCGAGCCAGTGCAGCATTACCGAAAGGCCATCCGCCGTGGTCTCGAAACCTGCGCCGAAGACGACGGTCATGAATGAGCGTATCTGATTGTCGTCCAGCCGTTCGCCATCGATCTCGGCCGCAATCAGCATGCTGATGAAGTCGTCGGTCGGCTTGGAGCGCCGCGCCGCGATCAGCTTCTCGATATAGGCGTTGAGTTCACGGCTCGAAGCCGCGCCGGCTGCAGGGTCGCTCATGTTGAACATGCTGGTGATCCAGCCGATCCACCTGTCCGAATCTTCCAGCGGCACGTCGGTGAAGGCCGCCAGCGAGGCGACGGCAACCGGCACGCAGAATTCGGCAACGATCTCGGCCTGTCCCTTCGCAGCCATCTTCTCGAAGAGGGACCGGGCCAGCGCCCTGACGCGCGGCGTGATGGCTGCGACACGTTGTGGGGCAAAGACCGGGTTGACCAGCGCGCGGTAGCGCGAGTGCCGCGGCGGATCGACTTCGATCGGCAGCTGGGGTTCGGTGCGCGGCGTGATCACGGGAATGGCCGTCACGCCGGGAACGCTGGATGTGTAGTCGCGCCAATTGATTGCCGCCGACCGCACGTCGTCATAGCGGCTCAGCAGCCAAAAACCTCCGTGCCTGTTCGACCAGGCCACCGGACATTCGCGCCGCAGCCTGTCGAAGGCCGAGAATGGATCGGCGACGAACGCGGGATCGTGGATGTCCACGTCGTCCGGTATCGTCTGTGGTGTCACTGTTGCGGCCATGGTCGCGACTTGATCGGGTTGGTTCGCTTCAAAGGTGCCTCCGGCGGCAGGGGTGAACCGCCGGAGGAAGGGGCAACAGCCCTCGTGGAGATCGACTACTTGACGCCGAGCGCGGCCGTCACCTTGTCGACATTGTCCTTGGTGACGAGGAGTACGCCGGTGTCGAGCGTATCGGGGACCGGACGACCGCCATCGGCGGCGCCAAGGCCGGCGGACTTCAGACCGTTGTGATTGTAGTCGTGCAGGATCTTGACGGCGTAGTAGATGAAAAGCTCGCGGTTCTGCACCACGATGCCCTCGACCCAGCCTTGCTTGGCTGTCTTGAAGAAGTCGGGCGTCTGCTCCATCGCGGTCACCTTGATGTCGCCTGGATTCTTGCCGGCCTCGCGCAATGCGGTGACGATGCCAGCGCCGGACTCCGAGTCGAAGCCGGCGATGCCGGCGATGTCCGGATTGGCGGCCAGGATCGCGGCCGTCACCTGCGCGGCCTTCTGCGCGTCGCCGCCGTCATCTTCGTTGGAAACGATGTTGTACTTGCCGCCGCCATTGGCCTCGATATAGGCCTTGAAGCCAGCGACCGCCTCACGCATGTTGCCGGCATTGATGATCGACATCATGGCCAGCTTGCCGCCGCTGGGCAGCTTCTCCATTATCTTCTTGGCCTGCGCGACGCCGACCTGTGTCCAGTTCGTGCCGATGTAGGCCAAGCGGCCCGAGTCCGGCAGATCGCCGTCGTCGACGACGGTGGGCACACCCTGTTCCAGGCACTTCTTGACCGATTCCGTCAGAGACGGATCCCAGCCACCCACCACGGACACGCCATTTGGCTTCTGCGCGCAGACCTGGTCGACTGCGGCGATAAAGCCCGGCAGGTCAAAATCGGTCGGCCCGGCAACGACCACTTTCACGCCGAGTTCCTCGGCGATCTTCTTCATGCCGACATAGTCGTACTGCACGAAGAGCGGAAGGTTGGCCTTGTTGGAAATCCAGTAGTAGGTCTCCTTGGCGTCAGCGGGGCCAAACGATGATTCCTGAGCGCGCGCAGGTGCCGTCACGGCCGATGCAAGCGCCGTCATGCCCAAGGCGATCAATGTCGATTTCAGCATAGAGCCCATTCCTGTTTCCTCCTGATTGGGTTCTGATCCCAGTTTTTGCAGTTCCCCCGGCTCTGGCCGGATTTCCCCCGCTTGCTGCCCGATCAGGCGCGGCCCGCGGTCTTGAAGCGGTCGAGCGAGACGGCGAACAGCAGGACGAGACCAACGACCAATCCCTGCCAGAACACACCGACCGCGTTGATGATCATGGCGTTCTCGATCAGGGCGATGAAAAGCACGCCGAGAATGCCGCCCAGAACCGTGCCCTCGCCGCCCTTGAGGCTGGCGCCGCCGAGCACCGTCGCGGTAATGACCTTGAGTTCGATGCCGACGCCGGCATTGACGACCGCGCTGTTCAGCCGCGCCGCCCCAAGCACGCCGGCGATACCCGCCAGCGCACCCATGATCACGAAGCCGATGAGAATCAGCCTGTCGACGCGGATGCCCGACAATTGCGCCGCACGAGGATTACCGCCGACGAAATAGAACTGGCGGAAGAAGCGGGTGCGCGCGATCAGCCAGCCGCCGATCAGGACAAGAACCAGCATTGCCCAGAACGGCGACTGGATGCGCAGGATCGGATCGGCGGCGCGGCCATACTCGGCGAAGCTGTCCGAGATCGGGGTGACGCCCGTTCCGGCCGTCACATAGGTGAGGCTGCGGTAGATGGTCAGCGTGCCGAGCGTCGCGATCAGCGCGTTGATGCCGATGCGGGTGACGATCAGCCCGTTTATCAGCCCAGCCACAGCCCCGACCACGACACCGATGAGGAGAGCCGCCTCGGCGGGCCAGCCCCACCAGCCCGCGACAACGCCGGCCCATACGCCGGCCAGCGCCAGCGTCGAGCCGACCGAAAGATCGAACGTGCCCGCAATCATCAGGAGCATCATGCCGCAGACGAGGATGCCGACGGGCGCGAGGTTCAAAAGCACGGCCCGCATATTCGGTCCGGTCGGGAAATTGTGCGGATAGACGACGGTCATCGCCAGCGCCAGCAGCACGACCAGAACGAACAATGTCAGCTCGCGCGAATTGGCCAGCCGGCGCACGATGCGCAGCGGCAAGGCCTCGCGCTGCTCCACCGGCGCCTGCGCTTCGTTGCGGGAAATCTGTGCCAAGCTCATGCTCCAACCGCTTCCTTGCGTACGTCCGCCACGGACGATGTGAACCGGGTCGCCAGCCGCAGAACCTGCTCTTCGGTCGCGCCTTCGCCGGGGAGTTCTCCGACTGTTCGGCCTTCGGCCATCACCACGATGCGGTCCGCGAGCGCGAGCACCTCGGGCAGATCCGAAGAGACGACCAATAGTGCCACGCCCCGCTCAGCGAGGCCGCGCAGGAGGCGATAGATTTCGGAGCGGGCGCCAACATCGACGCCGCGCGTCGGCTCGTCGACGATGAGCAGGCGGGGCTCCATGGCTAGCCATTTTGCCAGCAGCACCTTCTGCTGGTTGCCCCCGGAGAGCTCGCCGACGATCTTGTGCACGCTCGGCGTCGAGATGCGCAGCTCGCTGATGAAGTTGCCGGCCAGCGCCTCGGCCTTCCTGTTGGAGAAATTGGCGCCCGACGAGACCTTCGACAGGACCGTTGCGGCGATGTTGTTGACGAGATCCATTCCCAGGAAGAGGCCCGAGGTCTTGCGATCTTCCGGCACCATGCCGATGCCGGCGTGCTTGGCGTCCCACGGTCCCTGCGGGTTGATCGGCGCGCCTGCGATGCGGATTTCGCCGGCCCTGCGGACCCTGGCACCGAAGATGGCCTCGCAGAATTCGCTCCGCCCTGAGCCGATCAATCCGGCCAGGCAGACGACCTCGCCCGCACGCACGGTGATCGAAGCCGACCGCACAAGCGGCGGCGCGGAGATCTCATTGGCCTCAAGAACGATCGGCCCCACTTGTCGTGGCGAAGCCGAGCGCGCGAGATGGACCTCGCGCCCGACCATGAGCCGGATCAATTCGTCCGTCGTGGTCTCGGCGACCTTTCGGGTGCCCGCCAGCCGCCCATCCTTCAGCACAGTGACCGAATTGCAGAGCGAGAAGATTTCGGCGAGGCGGTGGGATACATAGATGACCGAAACGCCGTCCCTGGCCAGCTGACGCACGATCTCGAACAGCTTTTCGGTTTCGGTCAGGGTCAGGGCCGCCGTCGGCTCGTCAAGGATCAAAAGCTTCAACTCGCGCGACAGCGCCTTGGCGATCTCGACGATCTGCGCCTGGGCCGGCGACAAGAACGCCACCTTCATGGCTGGATCGATGGCAACGCCGAGTTGGGCGATGAGAGCGTGGGCTCGTTCACGCATCAGTCTCACATCGACCTGGCCGAGCCATTTCGTCGGCTGCCGGCCGGCAAAGATGTTCTCCGCGACCGAGAGCTGCGGCACCAGCGAGCCTTCCTGATGGACGATGCCGATGCCGAGCTCGCCGGCCGCTTTCTCATCGAGTTCGCCGAGAGCGACGCCATCGAGGCGCACCTCGCCGCTGGTGCGGGCATAGACACCGGCGACGATCCTGCCGAGCGTCGACTTTCCGGCGCCATTCTCGCCCAGAAGAGCCCGGATTTCGCCGGGCTCAACCGTCATCGATACATCGTCGAGCGCGCTCACGCCGGGGAACGATTTCGAGAGCTGCGAGACTTCGAGGCGCGCCGCCATCTCAAGCCTCAAACGCTGAACGACAAGGCCGGCATCGTTATGCCTTTGCCTGAAGATAGTGGGCTTGTTTGGCCTGGATCATCCAGACCATCGTGTCGTTGACCGGCGTCGCCACACCGATGCGCTTGCCGGCATCGACGATGGCGCCATTGATCACCTCGATCTCCGTCTGGCGCCTAGCCTCGACGTCCTGCAGCATCGAGGCCTTGCCGCCAACCGCCTTCTCGAGCAATCCGGTGATGGCCGCCCAACGTTCGTCGTAATCGAGCGAAATGCCTTGCGCATTGGCAACGGCCACGACCTCCCTAAGGATCGCGGCCATCAGCGACTTGGTCGCGTCAAAAGCGACCAGTTCGTGCGACATGAAATGCAGCAGGCCGGCGACCGGCAGCGTGCAGGCGTTCAACGCAAGTTTCTTCCAGACCTCGTCCAGGATGCGTTCCGATTTCGTGGTTTCGATCTGCGCGGCGCGGAAGGTTTCGATCACCTTGTCCAGACGCGGCGTCGTCTTGCCGTTCAGCTCGCCGATATAGGTCATCCCCACACCAGGATGCTTCACCCTGCCGGGACCAAGCAGCGTGCCGCCGTGATAGGTCAGGCCGACAAGCACCTTGTCTTCGCCGACAATGCCGGCGATGCGCGGTGCGTTTCCCCAGCCATTTTGCAGGCTGAGCACCGCGGTATCGCCCGAGATCATCGGCGCCGCGGCGCGGACCGCGGCATCGGTGTGGTAGCATTTAACGAAATTGATGATGAGGTCGACGGGCCCGACCTTGGACGGCTCCGTGCTTGCGGGAACGCGGATGATCGGCTGAGTGCCGTCCTTCTCCTCGATCGTCAGGCCGTTGTCGTTGATTGCCGCCACGGCAGGCTTCGACACATCGATCAGCGTGACGTCATTGCCGGCGCGGGCGAGGTATCCGCCAAAAATGCCGCCCATCGCGCCGCCGCCGCCCAAAATGGCGATCCGCATGTCTTCTCGCTCCCTGACCCGCCGAGGGGTGTTTTTGGCAAGGCCGTGCCTTCGCTTCCGATCGCTGTCGGAAACGCGCTTTCGGCGAACGAAGCCGTTCGCCGATCCGGCCTTGTTTTGGTTCATGTTGCCGTCATCCTTGCAAGCAGTTGCATGGTTGTCAAGTATGATGGTATGAAAGGTCTATGGTCGACCCTCTCGTCATAGAACGCAAGAAGCTCTTCGAGCACGTAGCCTCGCATCTCGAGGCGCAAATCCTATCCGGCAAACTGAAGCCCGGCGATCAATTGCCGCCCGAGCGCGACCTGCAGATGCGCTTCGGCGTCGGCCGGCCGGCAATCCGCGAGGCTCTGATCTCGCTGCAGAAAGCCGGGCTCGTCGAACTCACCAACGGCGCGCGCGCCAAGGTACTGATGCCGACCGCCTCGCATATCTTCACCGGCATGGCCCCGGCGGTGCGCCAGATGCTCTCGACCGAGGAGGGGCATCGCTACTTCCAGGGCGCTCGCCTGTTCTTCGAAGTCGGGTTGGCGCGCGAGGCAGCCCGCCACGCGACGGCCACGGACCTTGAGGCGCTGGCGGCTGCGCTCGAAGCCAATCGCAAAGCGATAGGCAACCGCGAGCGGTTTACCTCGACCGACATCGCCTTCCATTTCGAACTGGCGAAGATGGCGCGCAATCCGGTCTTCATCGCGCTGCACGACCAGATTTCGGAATGGCTGAAGGAACAGCGCACCGTCACGCTTGCCGCCAAGGGGCAGGAAAAGACGGCTTTCGAGGCGCACAAGGCGATCTATGAAGGCATCGCCGCGCGCGACCCCGACCGCGCCGAGCAAGCCATGCGCACGCATCTGGAGCAGCTTGCCGTGACCTTCTGGCAGCAGCGCACGCACGACTGACGGCCATGCGGATCGGCGTCATCGGTGATGACTTCACCGGCTCGGGCGATATCGCGAATACGCTGGCCAAGGCCGGGGCACGGACGCTGCAGTATATCGGCACGCCCGCACATCCGGCACAACCGGACATCGATGCGGCCGTCATCTCGCTGAAGACCCGCTCGATCGCTGTCGACGAGGCGGTCGCGCAATCCATCGCCGCTTGCCGTTGGCTCGTTGCAAATGGCGCCGAGCAGATCGTTTTCAAATATTGCTCGACATTCGATTCGACTCCGCAAGGCAATATCGGGCCGGTCGCTGCGGCGCTGCTCGATGAACTGGAGGCGCCGCTGGCACTCGTCTGCCCCGCCTTTCCAGCGAATGGGCGCACGGTCTATCAGGGCCATCTCTTCGTCTGGGACAAGCTGCTTAGTGAATCCGGCATGGAAAGCCATCCGCTGACGCCAATGACGGACGCTGATATCCGGCGCTGGCTGGCGCGCCAGACAAACCTGAAGGTTGGACATCTTCCGTTGCACGCCGTCCGATCGCAGATGCTGGGCAAGGCGCTTACCGACGCCGAAGCCGCCGGCGAGCGGCTGGTTGTCGCCGACACGATCCTCAACGACGACCTTGTCAAGCTCGGCCGCGCCGCCGCCGGTCACAAGCTGGTCACTGGTGGATCAGGCATCGCTCTCGCGCTACCGGGAAATTTCGGCATTCGCGCCAGCCGCGCCTCCAGGGGCTTCCAGGGCGCGCATGGTCCGGCGCTGGTTCTGTCCGGCAGTTGCTCGGCGGCGACACGACGCCAGGTTTCGCTCTACCGGCAAACGCACCCGTCCATGGAACTGAGTGCCGAGGCTTTGAGTAACGACGGCGACGCGGTCGCAAAGCAGGCGTTTGCTTTCATCGAAAAGCACAAGGACGTTGCTCCGCTGGTCTTCTCGTCCGCGGATCCGGCGGTTGTGTCGGCGGCGCAGGCTCGATATGGCGGCTCGGAGCTTGCTGGCCGGTTCGAGTATTTTTTCGCCTCGCTGGCCACGCAAGCGGCGGCAGCCGGCTTTCGCCGCATGATCGTGGCTGGCGGGGAGACGTCCGGCGCGGTTGCCTCAGCGCTGGGGCAAGGACCGATGCGCATCGGCTCCGAGATCGACACTGGCGTGCCCGTGCTGGTTCTCGACGGGCCGCCGCGTCTGGCGCTGGCGTTGAAGTCGGGCAATTTCGGCGCCGATGATTTCTTTCAACGCGCCCTGAACATGCTGAAAGGCAGCAGCCGATGACACTGGAAGAACAGCAGCTTCGCGACGAAATCTGCCGCTGGGGCGGCTCGCTCTTCAAGCGCGGCTATACCGCCGGTTCCTCAGGCAATCTGTCGGCGAGGCTCTCCGACGGTTTTCTTGTGACGCCGACCAATTCCTGCCTGGGATATCTTGAAGCTTCCAAGCTCACAAAACTCGATTGGAATGGTGTCGCCGTTTCGGGGGACGCGCCGACCAAGGAAATTCCGCTGCATATGGCATTCTATGAGTCGCGATCACAGGCCGCCGGCGTCGTGCATCTGCACTCGACCTATGCCACGGCGCTATCTTGCCTCGAGGACACCGATCCCGAGGATACGATCCCGCCCATAACCCCCTATGTCGTGATGCGGGTGGGGCGTGTGCCTCTCATACCCTACACACATCCTGGATCGGCAGACACCGGTGCCTTGGTACGAGCACGCGCGCCCGACCATGCCGCAGTTCTTTTGGCCAATCACGGCCCGGTTGTCTCGGGCCGCAGTTTTCGCGATGCGGTTTTCGCGGCCGAAGAGCTTGAGGAGACCGCAAAGCTGGTTCTGCTGACAAGAAACATGTCCGTGCGTCGCTTATCCGACGATCTGGTTGCCGAACTCAATCAACGCCGAAAATCGTGAATGCCCGACTGCGCTTAGCCTTCGCACGCACTGGCCCGATCAGCCTCATGCCGCCTCTTTCATCGTCAAGCTGGAGGGCGGAACATCTCGACGCCGTCAGCGTCCACAGGCAGTGTCACGCGCGCACAAGCCGCATAATGGTATCGATATTAAACTCCAAGCGCTGATCTAGGGCGCCCTTGTCCATCAGATCGCGCTCGAAAATAATTGAGCCCGTGAAGCGGTTCGTCAGATAATAATATCCGATGGCGGCGATCGTAATATTCAGCTGCACGGGATCGATCCCCGCACGAAAATCCCCGCTGCTCACGCCCCTCTCGAGGATGCTTGACACCATGGCGACGAACTTGCGGCTGGCGGTCTTGATCAGCTCGGACTTCTTCACATGCTTTGCGCGGTGAAGGTTCTCGCTGTTGACCAAGGTGATAAACTCGGGATTCTTCAGATAATATTGCCATGTAAACCGCACGAGGCGTTCAAGGGCATCCCTGGGTTCGAGGTCGTCAAGATGAAGTTTCTGCTCGGCTGTGCGGATGTCCATATAGGCGTTTTCCACAACCGTCTGAAAGAGACCGTCCTTGCTGCCGAAATAATGATAGATCATGCGCTTGTTGGCATTGGCCTTCGCCGCAATGACATCGACGCGGGCGCCGCCGAGTCCGTTCTTGGCGAAATCGCTCTTTGCCGCTTCCAGGATGCGAAGCTTGGTCGCCTCGGCATCCCGAAGCCGCTTCTTCTTGGCGACATTGCCTGATTTGTCGGACGTTGCGTCCACTTTGGTCGCTCCCTTGATTCCAGTTCCAGCGTGTAGGCGACGATCGATCATACGCTGAAAGTCATTTCAATTGTTCGAGAAGTCAACAGGCCGCGCATTGCGCCGGCGCTTGACTCTCGCCCGTTAAGGAAGTAACTAGATGGTGCATTAAGCGACCAGGGGAGCGGTTTGGACGGCCAGACTCTCGACGTTGCTCAATAGATGCCCGCGCCTGCGGGTCGTTGCCAAATGGGAGGTAGCATGTCGACTTTCATCAAGGATTTCATCGAGCGCGAGACCATCAACCGGCGCAATTTCCTGCTCGCCACGGCTGCGGGCATGGGAGCCATGGCCGTGCCATTCGGCTTGGGCGGCGGCGCCGCTCAGGCGGCTCTCACTGACCCGGCGGTCGCCTGGTCCTACCGCGACCGCGCCTCGGCTTACTGGAACTCGATCGTGTCGGGTGGTGAAGCTTTCGTGGAATCGCTCGGCAAACCGAAGGATTCCCTCGTCTCGCTGATCAACGAGGGCTCCTCCGAAAAATCGCTGGCCGACATCAAGGCGTTTCTTGCCAAAACCAACGGCAAATGCGCCATCGCCTGCGACGCCAACGACAGCCCGAACGCACGTCCCGTGGTCGAGGCGGTGCGGGATGCCGGCGCCTACATTTCCACTATCTGGAACAAGACCGACGACCTGCATCCCTGGGACATCGGCGACAATTACGTCTCGCATATGACTTGGTCGGACGAGAAGCCGGCCGAGCAGACAGCGCGTATCCTGTTCGAGGCCATGGGAGGCAACGGTGGCGTCGTGCATCTGGGCGGCATTGCCGCCAACAATCCGGCCATCGAACGCCTCAATGGCTTGAAGAACGCGTTGAAAGATTTTCCCAACATCGAGCTTCTCGACGCCCAGCCGGCCGATTGGGACACGACCAAGGGTACGGAACTGATGGCGTCTTTCCTGACCCGTTTCGGCGACAAGATCACCGGCGTTCACTGCGCAAATGACAATATCGCGTATGGCGTGATCGAGGCCCTGCGCGCCGAAGGCATCGAGGGTATGCCGATAGTGGCCTATGACGGAAATCCGGAGGCGGTGAAGCTCGTCATGGACGGCAAGCTCCTGGCGACCGTCTTCACCAATCCGCACTGGGGCGGCGGCATCACGGCGGCGCTCGCCTACTATGCAGCGACCGGTGCCTTCAAACCCTCCGAAGAGCCGAAGGAGCACCGCGAATTCTACGGCCCGACGATCCTGATCTCCAATAAGGATGCCGCGGACTTCAAGGCCAAATATCTCGATACCGTTCCGTCCTACAACTGGAAGGACTTCTGGGGCCCGGGCAACGGGCAGATCAAGTACAAGTAATACGAAGCTCGATCGGGCGGCCTTTTTCAGGGCCGCCCCCCTCCACAACGGCACGCCTGGACGGGAGGCCGAAGTTGCCACGCATCCTCACGCGGGAGAACGCGATCCGCTGGGCACCTTTGCTGGTGCTTCTCGCGCTCATAGTGCTGTTTACGGCGATAAACCCTTCGTTCCTGTCGCAGCGCAACTTCGCGCGCATCGCGATCGCGGCTACGCCCGCGCTCATGGTGGCGGTCGGCGTGACCTTCATCATCGTGATGGGTTCCATCGACCTCTCCATGGAGGGTGTCGTTTCCCTGACGGCGGTCCTGTTCTGCTTCCTGATGCTGGCGCTCGGCGGAACGCTCGCGTCGGGCGGCTGGATCGCAATCCCGGTCATTCTTGCCGTCGGGGCCGCGGTCGGCCTGGTCAACGGCCTCATTCACGTCAAGCTGAAAATACCATCCTTCATGGCGAGCCTCGCGCTTGGATTCGTCGGCACGGGCGCCGCGATCCTGCTGACTGGCGGCGACATCGTCAAATTCAACGATCCGACGTTCCGCGCCCTGCTGACCTGGCGCATTCTCGGTTTCCCGCTGATGGTTTATGTCGCGGGCCTGTGCCTCGTTCTTGCCTGGTTCATCCAGGCCCATACCCGCCTTGGACGCTATTTCTACGCGGTCGGCGGCGGCGAGGAACTCGCTCACGCCTCGGGCGTGCGGGTGCGGCAGGTGAGGATGGCGGGTTTTTCGCTTGCCGGCTTCTTCTACGCGATAGCCGCGATCCTGCAGGTGGCGAAGCTCGGCCAGGCCGAGTCGGTCACCGGATCCAATTTCATGTTCATGTCCATCACTTCGGTCGTGGTTGGCGGCGTGGCGCTGTGGGGCGGCGTAGGTGGAGTGTGGAACACGCTCGTCGGCGTCCTTATTGTCGCGGTGATCAACAACGGCATGGTGGTCATCGGCCTGCCCGACTTCCTGCAGGCCGCCGTTCTCGGACTGCTCGTCATCATCGCGGTCATCCTGTCGACGGACCGACGCTCGGTCGCGTTCGTCAAGTGAGGGCGCCATGTACGAATTGAGAGCCGTCGAAAAGAAGTTTCCCGGCGTCAGGGCACTGAAATCCGTCGACTTCTCCATCAGTCGCGGTGAGATCGTCGGGCTGGTGGGCGAAAATGGTGCCGGCAAATCCACGCTCATGAAGGTGATTTACGGCGCCTATCAGCCCGATGGCGGCGAAATCCTCATCGATGGCAAGCCTGTGCGGTTCAGCGGCCCCCGCGATGCGATGGAAAGGGGCATCGGCATGGTGTTCCAGGAGCAATCGCTGGTCACCAACCTGTCGGTGATGGAGAACATCTTCCTGGGCTATGAGGACCAGTTTTCGCGCTTGGGCGTGGTCAACTGGAAGGCAATGGCCAAAGCCGCCAGGAAGCAGCTCGCCAAGGTCAAGCTCGATATCGACCCGCGCGCGGTCACCTCAAGTCTTTCCTTCGCGCAGCGCCAGCTTGTGGAACTGGCCAAGGTGCTGACCCTGGAGGAACGGGTGCAGGGTCATCTGGTCGTCCTGCTCGACGAGCCGACCTCGGTGCTGGCGGAGGAAGAGGTAAAGCTGTTGTTCAAGCTCGTGCGGGAGCTGACGGCGCGCGCTTCATTCATCTTCGTGTCCCATCGCATGGACGAGGTGATGGAGCTCTCGGACCGCATCTACGTGATGAAGGACGGTCAGGTGGTCGATGTCGTCTCGCGCGGCGCGGCGACGCCGGAGGCGATTCAGCACAAGATGGTCGGCCGCCACGTCGACAAGGAATATTATCGTGAGCAGCGGCAAAAGCCCTACGACGCAACGAAGCCTCTGGTCGAGCTGTCGGATGTCAGCCTGCCCGGACGGGTCCGCGACATCTCGCTGACGCTGCATGCCGGCGAGGTGCTGTGCCTGGTCGGCACCGAGGGTTCCGGCCGCGAAGCGATCCTTCGAACCATTTACGGCATGCGCGCGCCCATCAAGGGCACTTTGAAGGTCAAAGGCGAGATCATCCCCGGGCTGACGGCTCGCGGCGCGGTGGAACGGGGCGTCGGCTATGTACCGCGCGAGCGCAAGGTCGAAGGGATCGTGGCCGGCATGAATGTCTACGAGAATATGACGCTCTCGCAAATGCCGCGCTACGCTCGGATGGGTTGGCTCGACGTGGCCGACGAGCGTGCCCTTGCCAGGACGTGGATCAGCAAGCTCTCCATCAAGGCAAGTTCAGAATACGCCGATTGCGGCAACCTCTCCGGAGGCAACCAGCAGAAGGTCGTGCTCGCCAAATGGCGGTCGGGCGGCTCCGATATCATGCTTCTCGACCATCCGACCCGAGGCCTGGATATCGGCGCCAAAGAGGATGTGTACGATATGATCAGGGAGATGTGCGACGATGGGGTCGGCGTCATCCTCGTCGCCGACACGCTCGAGGAGGCGATCGGCCTTTCCCACACCATCGTCGTCATAAAGGACGGTGAGATCCAGAAGCGCTTCGACTGCGTTCCCGGCTCCAAGCCGACGCTCTACGACCTTCTGCACTACATGATCTGAGAGGCCACATGGACATCCAACGCCTCAAGCCACACTTCCCCTGGATCACCCTTTTGGTCCTGGTCACGATCGTCGGCATCGCCGATCCGAGCTTCCTGAAGCCGGCCAATCTGCTGAGCCTTGCAGGCGACATCGTGCCGCTGTTCATCATGGCGCTGGGACTGACCTTCGCGATCTACATCGGCGGCATCGACCTGTCGGCTCAGTCGATGGCGAACATGATCACCGTGGTTGCCTCGGTCTATCTGGCGTCGCTGGGCATATGGGTTGCCGCGCTGTGCATCCTTGCAGGCTTCGCGCTGGGCACCCTCTCCGGCTACCTGACCACCCGCATGTACGTTCCCTCCTTCATCTCGACGCTGGCCGTCGGCGGCGTGTGCTTCTCGGTGGCGCAATGGCTGTCTGGCAATCGAGCCCTGAACATGGACGCAACACAGCGCAACGAAACCTTCGGCTGGATGATCGGTCGAACCGGCATCGTGCCGCACGAGCTCTTCATCGCGCTCGGCCTGCTGGCAATCTGCCTGATCATAGAACGGCGCACCATCCTCGGCAGGGCGCTGAAGGCCGTGGGCGCCGGCGAACTGGCCGCGGCCGCGTCCGGCCTCAACGTCGCCCGCTACAAGATCCTCGCCTTTGCCATATCGGGAGCGCTGGCCGCAGTGGCCGGGCTACTCTTTTCCGTCAAGCTGTCGGGCGGCGCGCCGACGATTGCCAACGGCTTCCTTCTGCCGGCCATCGTCGCGGTGCTTGTCGGCGGGACGCCGCTGACGGGCGGCGTCGGCGGTGTGCTCAACACCGCGATCGGCACGCTGATCGTGGCGGTCATCCGCGCCTCGATGCTCTACTTCGGCATCGCCGCGACGCAGCAGCAAATGGTCTTTGGTCTAGTGCTGATCGTCGCGATCGCTTTGACCATCGACCGCTCCAAACTTCGCACCGTGAAGTGAGACACGCCATGGCAACAATGCGCGCGGCCGTTCTGACAGCTCCGCACCGTTTCGATCTGCTTGAGGTCGCCGTACCGGAGGTTGGCCCCGACGACGCCTTGATCCGCGTCTCGCGGACCGGCATATGCGGCACCGACATCCATATGTTCAACGGTCACTATGCCGCCGACCGGCTGCCGCTCGTGCCTGGCCACGAGTTTGCCGGGACCGTCGCCGCGACGGGCGAGCGTGTGAAGCATATCAAGCCAGGCACGACCTGCGTCGCGGACGTCAATATCGGCTGTGGCGAGTGCTATTGGTGCCGCCGCAACGAGGTCCTCAACTGCCCCTCGATGACGCAGGTGGGCATCGGGCGCGACGGCGCGTTCGCCGAATATGTCTGCGTGCCGGCGCGGCTCGTCATAGAGGCGCCGGACGATGTGCCGGTTCAGGTGCTTGCCCTGACCGAGCCGGTGTCCTGCGTGGTGCGCGCCGCGCGCAAGGCGCGCGCGAGTTTCGGCCAGTCAGTCGTGATCCTCGGAGCAGGACCGATCGGCAATCTGCATGTCCAGATGATGCGCTTGTGCGGCGCCGCCCCAATCATTGTCGCGGACCTGTCGGAAGACCGTTGCCGCCTTGCCCTTGAAGCCGGTGCGGATGCAGCCGTTGCCAATCCTGCCCTGCTTGAGGCAGAGGTCTTGAAAAGGACCGGTGGACGGGGGGCGGACCTGGTGATCGAGAGCGTCGGCTCCGCACGGCTCTACGCGCTCGCCTTCGAGCTCATCCGCAAGGGCGGCCATGTCGCTTTCTTTGGCCTTACCGGGCCGCACGACACGGTGCCGGTCGATATCCTGCGCACCATCCTCGAGGAGAACAGTCTGAAGGGCTCGGTGGCCGGCATGGGAGAAGACATGCACGACGCGCTGACACTTTTGTCGCACGGCCGCTTTCGGACCGAGGCGTTCACACGCGCGACTTTCCCGCTCGATGACATCCAGCGCGCCTTCGAGACCCTGGCCGAGCGGCCCCAGGATCTCAAGACGCAAATCGTATTGAACTAGGCGCCGGCGCGTTCCGCCCGCAACGGATCGCGGACGGCCGGCGCACAGCCAGAACGGAGGCATTCCATGCTCGATTTCACTGACCGCGCAGCCCTCCCGGATGCACCGCGCGAATTTGGTTTCTGGTCGGACGGATGCTGGCGCAAAGGCGGCGCCATGTTCGAGCGCCGGTCGCCGGGCCACGGCGTGCCGGTGACGCTTACGCCCAGATGCACGGTGGACGACCTCAATGCCGCCGTCGCCGCGGCGCGCCGCGCATTCGAGGATCGCCGGTGGGCCGGACTGCCGGGGGCCGACCGGGCCGGCGTGCTGCTAAGGACGGCCGACATTCTGCGCCGCCGCCGTGATGAAATCGCCTATTGGGAAGTCCTCGAGAACGGCAAGCCGATCTCCCAGGCGCGCGGCGAGATCGATCACTGCATCGCCTGTTTCGAGGTCGGCGCGGGCGCCGCGAGGCTGTTGCACGGCGACAGCTTCAACAGTCTCGGCGACGGCCTTTTCGGCATGGTGCTGCGCGAGCCAGTCGGCGTGGTCGGGCTCATCACACCATGGAACTTCCCGTTCCTGATCCTTTGCGAACGCGTTCCGTTCATCCTCGCCAGCGGCTGCACCGTGGTGGTCAAGCCTTCCGAGGTCACGTCCGCGACGACGCTTTTGCTTGGCGAAATCCTTTCCGAAGCCGGCGCGCCGGACGGCGTCTATAACGTCGTCACCGGATCGGGCCGGACGATTGGTCAGGCTTTGAGCGAGCATCCCGATGTCGACATGCTGTCTTTTACCGGATCGACATCCGTCGGACGCTCATGCGTCCATGCGGCTGCCGACTCGAACTTCAAGAAGCTCGGCCTGGAGCTGGGTGGCAAGAATCCGATCATCGTCTTTGCGGACAGCGACCTCGAGGATGCGGCGGACGGCGCGGCTTTCGGCATAAGCTTCAACACGGGCCAGTGCTGCGTGTCGTCGAGCCGCGTCATCGTGGAGCGCCCGGTCGCCCGCGAGTTTGAGGAAATCCTTGCCGCCAAGATGGCCAAGATAGTCGTTGGCGATCCGCTGCAGACGAAGACGCAGGTCGGAGCCATCACCACCGATGCGCAGAATTCAACCATCCTGAGCTATATCGACAAGGGCAAGGCCGAAGGGGCGACGCTTGTCGCCGGCGGGCAGGCCCTGGATCTTGGCGGCGGCCAGTATATCGCGCCAACGTTGTTTTCAGGGGTCACACCCGGGATGTCGATTGCTCGCGACGAAATCTTCGGGCCCGTCCTGTCGTCCTTCCATTTCGACACGGTCGAGGAGGCCGTCAGTCTCGCGAACGATACGGTGTATGGCCTGGCTGCCAGCGTCTGGACAAAGAACATAGACAAGGCGCTGGTGGTGACGCGGCGCGTGCGCGCCGGCCGGTTCTGGGTGAACACGATGATGGCCGGAGGGCCGGAGATGCCGCTCGGCGGGTTCAAGCAGTCCGGATGGGGAAGAGAGGCCGGAATGTACGGCGTGGAGGAATACACACAGGTGAAGTCCGTCCACATCGAGGTCGGCAAGCGTGCGCACTGGATCAAGTGATGATGGCGGATTTCGACTATGTGGTCGTCGGCGCCGGCTCGTCGGGTTGCGTGCTTGCCGCGCGCCTGTCCGAGAATCCGGCTGTAAGGGTCTGTATCATCGAGGCCGGCGGCAAGGACAGCCATCCCTACATCCATATGCCGGTCGGCTTCGCCAAGATGACCACGGGGCCGCTCACCTGGGGGCTGGTGACGGCGCCGCAGAAGCACGCCGACAACCGCGAAATTCTTTATGCCCAGGCGAAGGTTCTCGGCGGCGGTTCGTCCATCAATGCCGAAGTCTATACCCGCGGGCACGAGACCGATTACGACCGCTGGGCGAACGAGGAAGGCGCGGACGGCTGGGCGTTCAAGGACGTCCGGAAATATTTCCTCCGTTCCGAGGGCAACAGCATACTCTCCGGCAAGCTGCACGGCACCAACGGACCGCTCGGCGTATCGAACATACCAGATCCGAACGTCGTCTCGCGCGCATTCGTCCAGAGCTGCCAGGAATACGGGCTGCCCTATAATCCGGACTTCAACGGCGTGAAGCAGGAAGGCGCCGGCATCTACCAGATCACAACGCGCAACAACCGCCGCTGCTCTGCTGCCGTGGGCTACCTCAAGCCTGCCCTGGCACGCCCGAACCTGACGCTGATCACAGGGGCGCTGGTCCATCGCATCGTCTTCAAGGGCCGCCGGGCCGTTGGCGTCGAATGCTCGGTCGGCGGCTCACTGAAGGTCATAAACGCCGACAGCGAAGTGCTGGTCACCTCCGGGGCGATAGGCACGCCGAAGCTGATGATGCTGTCAGGCGTCGGCCCTGCCGATCACCTTCGTCACCATGGCATCGAAGCGATCCAGGATCTTCCGGGTGTCGGACAGAACCTTCAGGATCATTTTGGCATCGACATCGTGGCCCAGCTGAAAGGCCACGATTCACTCGACAAATACAACAAGACGCACTGGATGCTGTGGGCCGGTATCCAGTACACGCTGTTCAGGACCGGGCCGATAACGTCGAACGTGGTCGAGGGCGGCGCCTTCTGGCATTCCTCGGGGAACCATGCGGGTTCGGTTCCCGATCTGCAGTTCCACTTCCTGGCGGGAGCCGGCGCGGAAGCGGGCGTGCCGTCGGTTCCGAAAGGATCGTCCGGCATCACATTGAACAGCTATACGCTGCGCCCGAAATCGCGCGGGAGCGTGACGCTCCGCTCGCCGGATCCACGCGACAATCCAATCGTCGACCCCAATTTCCTCGCGGAGCCCGACGATCTGAGAGTGTCGGTCGAAGGCATCAAGATCAGCCGGGAGATCTTCAATCAGCCTTCGCTGCGCAAATTCATCAAGGAGCTCCGTTTCCCTGACACAAGCGTGCGCTCGCAGTCAGACCATGAAGCCTATGCGCGACGCTACGGTCGGACCTCGTATCACCCGACTTGCACGTGTAAGATGGGGAAGGATGCGATGTCCGTGGTCGACCCTCTCCTGCGAGTGCACGGGTTGGATGGCATCCGCATCTGCGATAGCTCGTCAATGCCGTCCTTGGTCGGCTCAAACACCAATGCAGCGACAATCATGATCGGCGAGCATGCGTCGGACCTGATCCGAGGCAACCGCTAGCATTTGCCAGTCACCTCGGATCTGCTCACTTTCCCTGTTCGCGTGCTCAGGTATCGAAATCCGGTGCATAAGGGATCAGCCGCTTCCCAACAACGCGGAAACCGACGGCATTCATGGCGTCGATGCGGCCCATGTCGATACTCGACAAGGTGAAGTCCATAACGTCGAAATTCGAGCGGATGTTGCCTGGCTTGGTGGACATCGTGTTGATCGGCAAACCCTTCTGCAGCACCCAGCGCAACACGACCTGGGCGGCCGACTTGCCGTATGTGGCGCCGATATCGGCGAAAAGCGGATGCTTGAAAACCTCGCCGCGCGCGACCGAGCAGTAGGACGATAGAGGGATGCCCGTCTCACTCGCGGCCGCCAGCAGCTTGCGCTGGTCAAGAAGCGGATGGAATTCCACCTGATTTGTTACGAGCGGCACGCCGGTGATCTGCCTCGCCTGCCGCATCATCGCCGCTGTGTAGTTCGAAATTCCGATGGTGCTGGCGAAACCCCGTTCCTGCGCCTCCTGAAGCAGTTCAAGCGAGAGCTTGATGTCGCCTCCTGGCGTCGGCCAGTGAAGAAGCAGAATGTCGACACGATCCAGCTTCAGATCCCGCAAGGACTGTTCGACGGATGACATGAACCGCTCTTGCGAGAAGTTCTCCACGGTGACTTTTGTCGTGATGCAGAGCTCGTCCCGAGCTATGCCGCTCTCGGCCAAGGCCAGGCCTGTATCGGCTTCATTGCCGTAAGCCTGGGCCGTGTCGAAGGCGCGGTATCCCGTGTCGATTGCCGCCGCGATCGCGTTGCGCAGCGCATCGCCCTTGAGGGGAAAGGTCCCGAACACTCTCTGGTTCGCCTTCTGGAACATGATATTCATCGAAATCCTCCCACTCATTGTGGTCAGCCCGGAGCTTGCCTTGAAAGCCGCAGGCGGTTATACCAACGATATAACTGTTTAGTTACTTATTCAAGCTTTGTGGAGAGGAAACGTGAGCAAGGTCAGGTCCGCAGCGGAGGCCGTCACCCAGATTCGCGACGGAGCGGTGGTAGCCGTCAATTCGTCGTCCGGTCTGCTGTGTCCTGACGCCGTGCTTGAAGCGCTCGGCAAACGTTTCACAGTCGAAGGGGCACCCCGTAGCATCACCACCATCCATCCGATCGCCGCGGGCGACATGTTCGGCACCAAGGGCGTCGACCACATCGCCTTGCCGGGATTGATCAGCCGCATCATCGGCGGCTCATATCCATCGGGGCCTACCAATGCCGAGCCGCCGCTGATCTGGCAGCGCATTCTCGCTGGCGACGTGGCGGCCTGGAATTTCCCCTCAGGCGTCGTGTTCGACATGCTGCGCGAGGGCGCGGCGCACCGACCGGGTGTGTTGACCAAGGTAGGCATGGACACCTTTGTCGATCCGGCACTCGAAGGCGGGGCCATGAACGACGCGGCACGGAAGTTACCGATCGTGCAGCGCGTGGAGTTCAACGGCGAGACATGGCTCCACTTCCCACCCCTCAAGCCGGACGTGGCGATCATCCGGGCGACGACGGCGGACGAGAAGGGAAATCTTACCTTCGAGCAGGAAGGGGCAACCCTCGGTGCGATGGAGATGGCGCTTGCGGCGCGCAATTGCGGCGGCATCGTCATCGCCCAGGTCAAGCGCGTCGCGGCTCAAGGCACGCTGCGGCCGCATGAGGTGCGGGTCCCCGGAATCCTGGTGGACTTCATTGTCGAAGCTCCGGATCAACTGCAGACCACGGGAACCGCATACGATCCAGCCATATCGGGCGAACTGTTCCGGCCCCTGCGCACATTCCGTACGCCTGAATACAATGTCTCCAAGGTCATCGCACGCCGAGTCGCGCAGGAGCTTCGAGCGGGCTGGGCCGTCAATATCGGCTTCGGCATCTCCGCCAACGTGCCTCGCATCCTGATCGAGGAGGGCCTGCACGGCGCCGTCACATGGGTGATAGAACAAGGCCCGGTGGGCGGCGTGCCGCTGCTCGATTTCAAATTCGGCTGCGCCTCCAACGCAGAGGCCTTCGTCGCTTCCCCGCACCTTTTCACATACTTCCAGGCTGGCAGCTTTGACTGTTCCCTGCTGTCGTTCCTCGAGATCGGATCCGACGGGTCCGTGAATGTCTCGCGGCTTTCGTCGACGCCGCACCGCACCGCCGGCGCCGGAGGCTTCGTGGACATCACCTCGCGGGCGCGTAAGATCGTGTTCTCGGGCAATTTCAATGCAGGCGCGAAGATGCGGCTGGAAAACGGAAATCTGGTCATCGACAAGGAAGGCAAGGTCGCCAAGATCGTGCCGAAGGTGGATCAGGTCAGCTTCTCGGGGGCGCGCGCCCGCAGCCAGGGCCAGGACGTCACCTATGTGACGGAAAGATGCGTCATCCGGCTGGCGGCCGACGGCTTGGTCGTCACCGAAATAGCACCGGGGCTCGACCTCGAACGTGACGTCCTGCAGCAGGCAGCCACACCGCTCTCGGTCTCCCCCCAACTGAAGGTGATGGACGAGGCACTGTTTCTTGACCAGCCGATAGGGCTGCGGTTGTGAGCGACCCTCGTCTCGACCTGAGCATTGACGGAACCGTCGCACGGTTGACCATCCGCAGGCCTGAAAGGCTGAACGCGCTTGACGCGGCGATGGTCGATGCGCTCGTCCCGCTGTGCAGGTTGGTGGAGCGTTCCGCAGCCAAGGTTCTGATCCTGATCGGCGAAGGCGACAAGTCATTCTGCGCGGGCGGCGATGTCGCCGCCTGGAGCGCCCTCGGTCCAGCGGAGTTCGCACGCCACTGGATCCGCGACGGCCACGCCGGCTTCGATGCTCTCGCCAGGCTTTCGCAGCCGGTCATTGCCGTCCTGAACGGACACTGCCTCGGCGGAGGCCTGGAACTGGCGGCCTGCGCCGACTATCGGATTGCGGAAGGCCACGCCCGTATCGGCCTGCCCGAGACCAGCCTCGGAATCATACCCGGCTGGTCAGGGACTCAGCGCGCGGCCCGCCGTTTCGGCCCGCAGCTTATCCGGCGCATGTCGATCTTCGGTGAAGTCTATTCCGCCGACGAGGCGTTGAGACTGTCGCTTGTCGACAAGGTCGTCGACAAGGGGCGCGGCCTGGCAGCGGCCAAGGACCTTGCCGCGGTCGTTGCAGGCAGGTCCGCTACCGCGATCGAACTGACCAAGATGCTCATCAATGCCGTTGAAGGCGAGGAGCGCGAGCGCGTGCTGGACGCCCTTGCCGGGCGTATCGCCGCCGGCAGCGAGGATCTTCGGCAGGGCCTGGCGGCCTTCCGACAGAAGAGCCAGCGGCCGAAAGACTAAAGCGCGTCGCGCTGAAGCGGATTCAGGCGACGCATGTCGTTATCGCAAAACCGCTGCACACTTTTGCGCGACATGCATTAATATCGGGATCGATCTGAGCGCGGCAGAAGGCCGTTTCGCAGGCGGCGGCTGACCACGCAACAGTCCCCGAGCGGGGTTGCGAGCGCTGTCAAACCTTCGTCTTCAACAGACGGAGCGGAAGCGCTCCACGCATGCGTCCAGGACGTCCCCGGGATCACGCTTCCACCAGTCTTGCGCCGAGAACACCTCCACCTCGCACGGCCCGTCATAGCCAGCCGCTTCCACCGCCGCGCGGATCGCCTTCAGGTCGGCCACGCCGTCTCCCATCATGCCGCGGTCGAGCAGCACGTCGCGGGTCTGCGCCAGCCAATCGCAAAGGTGATAGCCGAAAATGCGCCTCGGCCCGACCCGCAGCAATTCTTCGGCCAGCGTACGATCCCACCAGACGTGGTAAACGTCGACCGCAACGCCCACATTGGGTGCATCGACGGCGACGCAAAGGTCGACCGCGTCGCGCATCGTCACCAGGCAGGATCGGTCGCCGCCATAAACCGGATGCAGCGGCTCGATAGCGAGGCGAATATTTCTGACAGCCGCGTAAGGCGCCGCTTCGGCAACACGATCCGCAACCAGCTTGAGGCTTTCGCCGATGCCTTTTGTTCCCGGCTCTACCCCGCCGGCGACGATGGTCAGAACAGGCGCGCCGAGGCCAGCAGCCATATCGATCGCAGCCCGGAAGTCATCCATTACCGCCTCGCGGTCGGGCAGCGCCAGGGGGCCGGTGAGATATGGCGCGCGGCACAGCCCGACCACCCTCAGACCGGCGGCGCGAACCTGTTCACCTATCTGAATGGCGCGATCGCCGAGTTCGCGGCGCCAGAAGACGATGCCGCCGAAACCGCGTTCGGCGCATGCATCGAGCACACGCTCGATCGACCAGCCCGCACCGTACCCGTCGAGACTGTGGCCAAGCGTTGCCGTATTCAGCGCCAATGCGGAATGATCCTTCGCAAAATCGCGCATGGCGCCGATCAGAGACCGTAAAGGGCAAGCAGCTTGCGCATGCGCCCAGCTGCGAGCTCGGGATCTCCAAGAAGACCGCATCCATCGGCCAGCTTGAACACCTCCACGAAATAGGGCAGCGGCCGCATCGACTGAGCGCCTCCGAGCATGATGAAATGGTCCTGGAAGCCGTTCAGCCAGGCAAGGAAAACGACCCCGGTCTTGTAGTATTGCGTGGGCGCGCGGAAAATCAGCCGCGCGAGCGGTACGGTCGGATCCAGCGTGGCGTGGAACCCTTGGGTATCGCCCAGACCGAGCCGGTCGATGGCGTAGGCGGCGGCCGGCGCCAAAGGATCGAAGATACCAAGAAGGGCATGCGAGAAGCCCTTCTCGTCGCCCGCGATCAGCTCCGGATAATTGAAGTCGTCACCGGTGTACATCTTAACGCCGGCAGGCAGACGGCGGCGCATCGCGATTTCCTTCTCCTTGTCGAGAAGCGAGATCTTGATGCCGTCGATCCTGGCGATGTTGTCCCCGATGATCGCCAACACCGTCTCGAGCGCATTCTCGAAGCGGTCAGCCCCCCAATAGCCCTTGAGGGCCGGATCGAACATCTCTCCCAGCCAGTGCAGGATCACCGGGCGGTCACAGCGCGCAAGCACGTCGCGATACACCGATATGTAGTCGTCCGGCGAACACGCCACGGCCGCCAGCGCCCGGCTGGCCATGACTATCAACCTGCCGCCGACCTTCTGTATGACCTCGATCTGTTCGAAATAGGCTCGGCGGACATCGTCGAGCGAGCGTGCATCGGCCGGTCCGAGCTGATCGGTGCCGACGCCGTTGAAGACGAGCGCGTCCGGCAACTCCTCCTTGGTCCTGCGGATGAGCTGCAAAGCCGAGGGCCAGTCGAGACCCATCCCGCGTTGCGCGGTGTCCATTGCTTCGGCGATGCCGAGGCCGAGTCCGTCGAGGTGGCGCCTGAATGCCATCGTGGCCTTCCAGTCGATGGCGGCGGGGCCGCCGGGATCGCTCACGCTGAAAGGATCCGCCACAACATGGGCCGCCGACAGCACGGTGCGTGGCGCATCGGGGGGCAACCGCGTGGCCGGAATCGCTTTGCCCTGCAGCCGATAATCGGAAAGTCTGCCTGTGGTGTCCGGCAGCTGGATGATCATGGCGTTCTCCCTGGCGCTGCGCAGTCAGAACCGCGGCACCAACATACCCGCATCGACGGCAATGACATGGCCGGTCGTATATGGCAGCTCGCCTGTGGCGAGCGTCGCCATGACGCGGCCGACATCTTCCGGCTTGCCGAGGCGGCGGATCAATGTCAGCCCCTCCTCGTCGATGCGGCGTCGGTAGGTTTCGCTGACCGCCGTGGTCATCGCCGTCTCGATCAGACCAGGCCTGATGTCGTAGACGGCGATGTTCTCGCGGCCAAGGCGGACCGCGAAGACTTGGCTCACCATGGCAGATCCCGCCTTCGATACACAATATTCGGCCCGGGTCTCCGCCACCGCCGTGGCATTGGAAGAGGAGACGTTGATCAGGCTGTAGAAGCGGCCGTCATCGCGCCTGCGGGCGACAAGCCGCCTGGCCCAGCATTGCGACAGGAAGAACTGCGCCTTCGTGTTGATTGCCTGACAGCGGTCATAACTCTCTTCCGTCACATCGAGCGGATCGCCACGCGAAATGACCGACACGCCGGCATTGTTGATCAGCGTCGACAGCGGCCCGATGGCGGCCTCGACGGCGTCAAGCATGCTTTCGTGCGCACTCAGATCGGCGACATCGCCCGCGATGCGCGCGACCGGAACGCCGAGCGCGGCGACCGCGGCTTCGGCGGATTTCAATTCCTCGTCGTCGGCCGGGCCATTGAGCGCCACGCCGAATCCGCGCCGTGCGAGCTGCAATGCCGCTGCAAGCCCGATGCCGCGGCTCGATCCCGTGACGAAAGCCGCATGGCGCGATCCGGCACTCACGCCCGGGCTCCATGCTTGAGGAGCTCGCGGGCGATGATCATGCGCTGGATCTGGTTGGTGCCTTCATAGATCTGCGTGATCTTGGCGTCCCGATAGAGGCGCTCGACCTCGAAACCGCGTATGTAGCCGGAACCGCCGAAGACCTGCACGGCATCGGCGGTGCGCGCCACGGCTATGTCTCCCGCGAAACATTTGGCGATCGAGCAGGCCTTGGTTGCATTTTCCCCCGCATCGATCTTCTCGGCGGCGCTGCGCACAAGCAGACGAGCCGCCTCGATGTCCTTTGCCATGTCGGCAAGCAGCCATTGCACGCCCTGGAAGTCGGCAATCGGCTTGCCGAACTGACGCCGCTGCTGGGCATAGTCGACGGCGGCCTCGAGCCCGGCCTGCGCAATGCCGACGGCGAGCGAGGCTATGCCCACACGCCCCTTGTCGAGCACGCTCATCATCATGTGGAAGCCGCGGCCTTCTTCTCCCAGCAGCGCTTCAGGACCCAGAACGACGTCGTTGAAATTGAGCGCGCCGACCTGGCTGGCCCGCTGACCCATCTTATGTTCCTTCGGCCCGCGCTCTATTCCCTTGGCATGCAGATCGACGATGAAGATCGACATGCCGCGATGGCCCGCATGCTTGTCGGTGCGCGCCAGCACGAAACCGACGTCGGCGACCGGTGCGTTGTGGATCCAGATCTTGCCGCCGTTCAGTCGCCACCCGTCCCCGTCGCGCCTTGCGGTGGTGCGTATCCCGGAAACATCGGTGCCGGCTTCAGGCTCGGTGATGCAGTAGGCAGCCTTCTTCTCGGCGCGCATCGCAGGCCCCAGCCACTGCTGCCGCTGCGCCTCGGTGCCATGCTGAACAAGCAAGGTGCTGATCAGTTCGACGAGGCCGCATTGATCGGCGACGGACGCATAGCCGCGCGACAGTTCCTCCATCACCAGCGCATAGGTAAGCGTGTCGAAGCCCGGGCCGCCCATGGCCTCCGGGACGCCTATCCCGAAGAGACCGAGCTCACCCATCTGCTCATATATCTCGCCGGGAAAGCGCTCATCCCGATCGAGCGCCTCGGCAACCGGACGAATGACATCCTCGGCAAATTGGCGCGCCATCTCGCGCACCTGCTGCTGCGTTTCGCTCAGCGGCACGGTCGACCTCCGTATGTAACTATCTAGTTACTACTATGCCGGAATCGCCGCCGACGTCAAGCGCCGGACTTTTGCATCGCGAGGCGTTGCCGCTATCAAGTGCTTGCGGCGCCGCGTGAACTTAAATATAAATAACCAGATGGTTACTAATGGAGGATGTCATGAAGCCGTCTGGCAAGCGTGTATTCGGCCGGTCCGGGCTCGAGGTTACGGCCTTCGCGTTCGGAACCGCTCCGATCGGAAATTTCCTTCAGCCCATAGAGGAGCAGACCGCGGATGCCATGATCCAGACCGCATGGGATGCGGGCGTGCGCTTCTACGACACCGCGCCGATGTACGGCCACGGCCTCTCGGAACTGCGAACCGGGCATTCGCTTCGGTGGAAGAAGCGCGACGAGTTTGTCCTCGCCAGCAAGGTGGGCCGGATGCTGAAACCGGCAAAGCGCTCGCAGATCGACTTCGCGCCGTGGTCGAACGCCGCGCCGAACACCATGAATTTCGACTACTCCTACGACGGCACCATGCGGTCGTTCGAGGATTCGCTGCAGCGCTTGGCCCTCGAACGCATCGACATGCTTTTTATCCACGACATCGATCGGTTCACCCGCGGGGACGAGCAGCCGGAGGTCTTTCGGCAGGCGATGGATGGCTGCTGGAAGGCGCTGGAGAAGCTGCGTTCGGAAGGCCTTGTAAAGGCGATCGGCGTTGGCGTTAACGAATGGGAGGTTTGCCACGAAGCCCTGAAGCAGCGCGACTTCGACTGCTTCCTGCTGGCAGGTCGCTATACGCTTCTCGAACAGCAGGCCCTGGACGCTTTTCTTCCACTTTGCGTCGAACGTGGCGCGGCGGTGCTCGTCGGCGGGGGATTCAATTCCGGCATCCTGGCCACGGGTGCCGTTCCCGGCGCCAAGTACAACTACTCACCAGCGCCAAGCCACATCGTTGAAAAAGTCGCGAAAATCGAAGAGGTCTGCCGCGCACACGGCGTGCCGCTGCCGGCCGCCGCCTTGCAGTTCGTGGTAGCGCATCCGGCCATCCCCTCCTTCTGCGCTGGCACCCGCACCGTCCAGCAACTCGAGCAGAATCTCTCCTGGTTCAGCTACTCTATCCCGGGCGATTTCTGGAAGGACCTGAAGAAGAAGGGACTGTTGCGAGAGGATGCTCCGGTGCCGGCATGAGTGTCGAGCCCAAGGGGAAATCGCTCACAGGTTTCGGGTTGAGCTACGAAGACGTGGAGATCGGCGACCATTTCGAAACGCCTTCCCGAGAAGTAACGGCAACTGTCATCGAGGCATTCGCGGAAATGACCGGTGACCGGTTCGAAATCCATATGAGCGACGAGGCGGCGCGGCGGCATGGCTTCCCGGCCCGTGTAGCTCATGGCTTGCTCGTGCTGTCTCTTGTCGATGGACTGAAGAACAATGCCGTCGCCCGGTTCAGGGCGGTAGCGTCGCTCGGCTGGACGTGGCGGTTTTCAGGCCCGGTGTTCGCCGGCGACACCATCAAAGCGGAGGTAACGGTCGCGGACAAGCGGACCACGCGCAATCCGGCCCGCGCAGTCCTTCGCCTGCGTTTCGTCGTTCGCAATCAGTGGGGTGGGATCATACAGGAAGGCGAGAACCAGCTGATGATCTATCGGCGAGACATGGCTTGAGGGATCCCGCTTCTGCATCCTCAAGGGGTGCAGGCATGCTGTCTGCTTGTCGAGCGTGCGCTCGATCGCGTTGCCGAGATTATTGTAGCGCATCAACGCAAGGCGAGCGGTCGGAGCCGCCGCGATACAGTGACATGGTCATGCGATGTCGGCTCTCCTCGCTTCCCTGCTTCTTTCCGCCGCGCCGCGGGGAGCCAAAGGACGTAGCTGGACATCCCGCTGCAGAAGGATGGCCGCAGATACTCCTTCCGAAGGAACCTGTGTACGGCAGGCCCGACGGTAAGCATTAAAGCTTAGCCAGGGCGAATGCCCGGAGACTTCGCCACCATGTAAACTCTATTCTCACTCGGATCGGCCGTCTGGGCGCTAGGCGCGAAAAGATGCTTGCCAAAAGTCGCGAGGAACTGGCTGACGAGACCGGGCGCGTTGGTTTTGCCGGTGATCACGGGTTGCTGCCAAAGTTGGCCATCTCTTCGGGCGCGCAGGGCGATGCTGATAGACGAAGACGGCGATTTGCTTGGCGTTCCAACGCAAGAAGGGGAAACGGTATGGCCAGGCAGATTATGCGTGAGACGTTGGGGGCCAAGGAGGTCCGGCAGCTCAAAGAAGTTTACGATCGCGCCCGGGCCGTCCAAGCCAGGTACGCAGAATCCCACCTTGCAGGCAGGGCAGCAAAAACGCTGATCGATGCCTTCGAAGCCCCCACCCATCCCGACGATACGGCTCTCGATCCTCAATGGCTGAGCAAGGCCGCCCCCAAGGGGAACGCCTGAAGACCAAAACGTTATCATGCATTCGAAGACAGCGGCTGCGGCGGCCCAGTAGCTGGCCTGCCGACCTCACATTTTCGAGGCTCGGCGGGCAAATTCCCAACTGCAACTTTCTGCAAACGGCCAAATGCGCGTTTGGACGCGAAATGCGCAAGCCAGGCGGATGTAAATGCCGCCTCGCCTGAAGGCCGCACTATCGCCGGCGAAGACATCGGCCTTCGATTTCTCCACCGTGGGCGGCTGATACGGAACTTCGAAGTCGCAGCGGCGTTGCAGACGTCGGAGAAGAGTTCTTTTCCGTCGGGCATTGCAACCATACCCAGCTCACTGTGAAGTCGCTCACATCTGGCTTTCAAGAATTATCTATTGTAGGTTGTGGTAAAGTTGGAGAAACTGGGGATCTCCATGCAGACGCTGTCGCAATTCATAGGCCCACGTCCGGTTGGGGGGACATGGTCGAAGACTGAGTGGGCCAACAACGATTTTCTCGGTGTTGCCGCCAGAGCCTACAAACCCCATTCGATCGTATGTCGCCAGGATGACGACGACGATACGATATTCATTGTAAAGTCAGGCTGGACCCTGCTCTACCGCGGGTTGCCGGACGGAGAACGGCAGATCATCGACACTCCCCTTTGGGGAGACATTGTCGGCTTCCGCTCCGTGGACGGGCCCCGGTTCGCTTCGCTAGCCTCCATAACCGATGTGACCGTCTATCCAATACCAAGGAAGGCCCTGGTCGAGGGAATCTTGTCCGAAGCTAGCTTCGGCAGCAGGATTGCCCACTCCCTGGCACGGATGAACGCCATTCTAGCCGAGCACCTGGTGAATGTCGGGCGGCGCAACGCAATGAGCCGGACCGCCCATTTCCTGCTCGAATTGGAGGAAAGGCTCTCCAACGTTGGCCTGTCGGCCCACGGGAAGTATGACTGCCCTCTCACTCAGAATGAGCTGGCGGACATCCTCGGAATGACCCCCGTTCACGTGAACCGGACATTGAGGGAGCTCCGCAGTGCCGGTCTCGTCTCATTCAAGGCTGGCCATGTCGAGATTCTTAACCGCAAGAACCTCGTAAAATCGGCCGGATTTGAGAAAGAGTACCTCAGCTAGATCTTCTGGCGGATCCAGCATGCTCCCGCGATTGCCTCCTCGGTTCAAGCAGCAGGCACAACGGCGTGCCTGGGAACCAGCGGCGCAGCGTCTTCAAGGCCTGGTCGGCTTCGCTTATTTGGAATTTTACTAAAAATTAACCTAGGTTAGCGACCGCTAATAATCTCACCCTAGAGTAACGTTAGCAGTTCTTCGCTGGGTAGGCGGGAACTGCTGTGTGGTCAGAATGAAGCGATCCAGCCTTAAACTGGACGGGTGGGATTGCTTTTCCAAATTCTAGAATAAGGGGTAGTCGGCCGCGCAAGGCGGCTGGTATGCAAAAGGGCTGGTAGTATGAGCTCCTCAGCTGGACTGGTTAATTACAACTCTATGAATCAACCAACGGTTTCGAGCAACGGAACCGAAAATGCTCGTCATGAGCAATGCCTTCTCATACTGGATGGAAGGGCCTTGGACCGAGAATGCCTTGCATCGGCCCTCGTAGACCACGAACTCGGCATGGCGGTCGCCGCCATGGGTTCAATCGAAGAATGGCGCATGAAGAAGGGCTCAGCCCCTCCCCTGGTCGCCATACTCTTCAACCTTGGCGGTCGGAAGGCCGCCGATCATGCCACGGCAGACGAGATCAGGCGCATATCGTCTGAGTTCAAATCGATCCCCGTAGTTGTCCTGGCGGACAATGAGGACCTTGCACAGATATTGGCAGCTCTCGAATGTGGCGCACGAGGCTACATTCCGACCTCAGTCGGTATCGATGTGTGTGTCGAAGCGATCAACCTTGCTGCAGCCGGAGGTATCTTTGTCCCTGCAAGCAGCGTTCTCTCCATGCGGCATCTGATCGAGTCAGACAGCCGCGACACGCAGCCTTTGTCGAGAATGTTCACTCTAAGGCAAACCGAGGTCGCCCAAGCGCTCCGTCGCGGGAAGGCGAACAAGATCATCGCCTATGAGCTGAACCTGCGTGAAAGCACCGTGAAGGTGCATATACGAAACATCATGAAGAAACTGAAGGCGACCAACCGCACGGAAGTCGCCTACAAGGTCAACGATCTCTTCACGGAAGGAACTATGCGGAAGTGACGATCCCAAGTCGAGGGACCTCGTTGCAGTGATTGGAGCGGAGTGAAATTGCCTCCGGTCATCAGGCGGGCGGGATCAACCCGTTCTTGATGTTGGACCTACCGCGCCCGCCGGCGCGCCGCGTCAACACGATCCTGCTCAGCTGCAGTCAGCGCCTTTTTTTGTGCGGCGTGCACGAATTCGCAGACCGAGCGATGGTCGACCTTCAGGCCGCGTTTGCCAAATTCGGCCACCGGAAGCTAACCGCGCGCCGGGTTGCGGAAATCCGCTGATCAATCAAGGGCATTAGGGGAAGGTATGTCTGCCCACCCAGCTTACGGCTTCCTCGATCGTATCGAAATTCTTGTGCTGACCGCTCAGCAACCCGAAGCCTGTCTCGAGGAACCATTTGCCCTTTGTGGAGTAGGCTTCCTCGTCGATCCGAGTAAGGACTGCAACCAGTTGGTCGAATTTCCAGACCAGGAGCCCAGATTCTCCGCCCTCGACCGTTCCAATTCGGGCTTCGTTGAGCGAAAATCCAGGAGCAATTTTTGCGTTGCCCACCTTAATGCATCCCCTCAACTTCAAAGAAGGATAGTGAGATCTGTTAGCTTTGAATGGGCTGCTTCCGTATGTCTTCGCTGTAAAATGTCCCGACGAGACATACAAATTTTTGTTAGCAGATCGTCGGGCGAGTTCAAGCGCTTTCGCTCATGATCCACCGTTAGTTTTTCGCGAGAGAATTTAACTGCCAAAGAATTTGGCCTGCCCGAGCTGAGAGCCATGGCGAAATACTCGGGTTCCCCGCAACCTGGAGGCGATCACATCGGATGAGTGCTCTCGAGAAAGCGGTACCCCTTTTGCGCTTCAATTAGCTCTTGCGGATCATGAGAGGGCTGAATTGCGATCTTTTCATTCCCTGACAGGCCATTGCCGGCGGAGGGAGTGAGCAAGCCATGATTCATCGCCCAAACTGCAGCCTGAGTACGGTTGCGGACCCGTATCTTTCGAAGGATGGCCTTGACGTGTACCTTCACCGTAGCTTCGGCGATGTTAATCTTGCGCGCGATGATTTTGTTAGACTCCCCTTCGATTAAAAAATGAAGAATATTCTTTTCACGATTTGACAAAACCGACAACTCTGTCTCCTCGTCCTCCGTTTTAAGAGCCACTTTTGCCAAATCATGTGCCGCATCATATTTCATGCTAGGCCAAATATCTTGAATAAACATCGACGTTTCTGCAGGCAGCACCGTCTGCCCAAGCATAACCAATTCGATGGTTTTGATGAAGGTTTCGCGAGCAGCGGCTTTTGTCAAATACGCGTCAGCTCCCGCACGAAAGGCTGAAACTATATCGTTCGATCGACAGTTATCGGCTAGCGCAACGACATGACTGGTCGGGTAAATTGCTTTAAAGTCTGCAATTTGTGCGAATCCAGCGTTGGCATCAGTACCGCCGACATCCATGATGAGCAAGATGGATCGGTTCTGGGGAAGTGGCTTCTGCAGAAGATCGTGAACACAGTCTGCAGAGGAAAGAATACGAAACTTTTCTGCATCGAGGATTCGAATAAGACCCTCTCGTAGTAACTCGCTCGTTCCCACAAGCACTGTTATAAAAGATTGTCTTGTCATCGCAGCCTTCCTCTGATCTGTGGCGCTCGACCTCTCTTATGGCCCGTTTGATGTACGAACCCGGCACTCCACGCGCCAACCGCCATGGTTTCTTTTCAGCCTATATTACCTTACGCCACGAAACCCCCATGCCAAGATACCCTCTTTAGGCGCCAAAATACCCTCTTTAGGCTTAGGGCAGCATCGTCGAGATCTATCCGGATTCTCAAACCCGAAACCCTCGATCGGGTTTGCGGCCAGGAGCCGTGGATGGTGATCGGCCCGTTCTCCAAGGCTTGGACGATGAAATTGGAGATGGCCCAGCCGTCCTGCGATTGCATGTTGGTGCCGCAGGCGGTTCGAGACGCTCCGTCGATAGACCAATATTCCGGTTCTTCGCTGCGTTCGATTGCCTTGTCTCGTTTTCAAAGAGGTTCTCCTGCGGCGCGGTAATCTGCTCATTGAACGAGTTCGTGCAAGGCGGTGTTATCCCGAAGGAGTGCCCACAAAGGGATAGTTGTGCCGCTGGCGGTGAAGGGTCACGATAAGGCAGAGCCTTGCTCGGCTCGACCAGTTCGGGACGGGATGGCCACCATTGAAAAAGCGAAAGACACACGCCATGGCCATGGATACAAAATACAACTCCGAACCCGTCACTTCCTCCTCGTCGCATTTGGCCCGGAGCGGCATGAAAGGCGTCCTGTTTGTCATGGGGCTCTCTGGCGTCGCCGCCCTGGGAGCGGGCGCGATCAAAAACTGGAAGGCCATCGAGGATGTCTCCGGACCCGTGATGCAGAAGGTCGAGGATGTCTCCGGACCCGTGATGCTGAAGGTCGGGGAGGTCTCCGGAACCTTGGCACAGAAGGTCGAGGATATCTCCGGACCCGTGATGCTGAAGGTCGAGGAGGTCTCCGGAACCTTGGCACAGAAGGTCGAGGAGGTCTCCGGAATTCTGGCACAGAAGGTGTCTGCTGCTATCGACAGCTGGCAAGATCAACCGGCCCAAGCCACGGCCGAACCCTCCCGCGCGATCGTGCCGTTGGCCGCCGCTCTGATCGAACCGAGCGCCGCGCCTACCGTCCTCAGTACCGAGCGCTCCAAAACTCTCAGCACGGGACCGGATGCGTCTACCGCAGCGTTGATCGAAAGGAGCGCCGCCCCTGCCGTCGCCACCAATTCCGAGCGCTCCAAAACGCTCGGCATGGCGCCAGACGTGCCAACAGGAGGCCTGTTCGGCGTCGGCGATCGCCTCAAGGTCGCGTTCTACGAGCGAGTCGACGTCGAGGAAGACAAGTGGGCGGGCGCGTCCTCGGCCTCGGCGCTGGGCGGCATCCTGCAGCGTCCGGAACTGAGCGGCGAATATACTGTCCAGGAGGACGGCACGATTTCCGTGCCCTTGCTTGGCTCCATTGCGGTCGCCAACCGGTCGGCGCAACAAGTACAGGCCGACCTGGTGGAAACCTTCGAACAACTGCTTGGCCGCAAGGGGCTGGTCAACATCGTGTCGCTGGAGCGCTCGCCCATTTACGTGCTGGGGCCGGTCAAGAATCCAGGCTCGTTCAAGTACGCGCCCGGCATGACGATCCTACATGCCATCGCGCTCGCCGGCGGACTGAACCAGGGCCAGAGCGAGCCGTGGCAGAAGATCGAAGCCGTGCGTGAAACCCAGAAGCGGAGCGGGGCGATCGATGCCATGGTGAAACTGCTCGCGCGCGGGGCGGTCCTGGAGGCCGAGCGCGACGGTACGGCGCCCAAGATCCCGTCCCAGTTGCTGGAATTGGCCGGCGCGGTCGAAGCCGCCAACCTCGTCAATGAGCAGAGCGACCGTCGTAGTGCCCTCGCCATGGCCCGCAAGTATCGCGAACGCGCGACCCTGACTGCGCTGGAGGCGGCCAAGCAGGATGTCGTCGCGTATGGACACATGGAATCGCTCGACGAACTCGTCAAGCTGCGCCAGGAGCGCGTCAACAGTATGCGCACGCTCGTGGACCGCAAAGTTCTCAACGTGACGATGATGGACCAGGCCCAGAGCGAGTTGTCCGACGCGGAACAGCGTCGGCGGGACGCCCGCAACCAGTACGCGAGCGCCAAGCAGCGCGTCGCTTCGCTGGAGGCTGAGGTGTTGCAAACCCGTGCCGACCTCAGGAACGATCTGGAGGTCGAGCTTGAGACGACGGAGAGCCAGATCGCGGCCAATGTACGCGATTTGAACGCAAGCGAAGGCATCCTGTACACGTTGCCGGTGACCCGCGCCCAGTTTGCGGCCCAGTTCGCGACGAACGCGAACAGGGTGACCTATCAAATCGTGCGGCAATCGACAGCCGGGCCGGTCAGCATCGAGTCCGCCGGGATGACCCTGTTGCGACCAGGTGACCTCGTCAACATCATCGTGGGCGAAAGCCAGCCAGGAGAGCCAGCCGGTTCGCCGGTCCCAACCTCGTCGCCGACCGGCGACAGCTTGCCGGCCGCGAGCACTCTCAACGACGTAGGGCCTGGCCGCGTGCTGGCGGATCAGGTGATGAGTCCGAATTGATGCCTGGCAAAGGATTTTGCCCTGGACATGGCAATTCGCCTCCGGCGGCCGCAACGCTAGTAATCCAGGGCGCGTCCCGCTGGAATCATAACGTGGGGCGTTGGCGAAGTATTTAGCCAATGGCACGGCGTCGAAGGCAAAGTATTTGAAAGATGGGGGCATGTCAGAATCTGGCGACATCTCGGTTGTCGATGCGAAGCGCTATCGTGTTGCTTCAGACAAGCCTGCCATGCCTCAGGATACGGTGATCGACGTTAGCGTGGAGGTCTTGCAGAACATCGCGAAACTTGAGACCGATTGGAAGGAGCTCGAAGCGCGAGCAACTCACTCATTCTATCTGTCCTGGCTTTGGATCGGAACTTGGCTGCGGCATCTCCCGGCGGGGGCGCAACCCCACGTTTTAGTCGCTCGGACGTCAAGCAAGATCGTCGGCCTGGCGATTATTTGCCGGCGGAGGGCGTGGAGTTTCGGGCTGCATGCACGAGCGCGTTGGCTGCTCAATGAAACCGGAGACGTTCATTTCGATCGATTGTTCATCGAGTACAACAATATTCTTGCGGAGCGATCCTTGGCCGATGCCACCAGGGTGGCATGCCTCGAGGCTCTGGCACATCACTTGCGCTACTCCGACCAGCTGGTGCTCTCCGGAATTGATCGGGACTTCGAATTGGCCGCTTGCCGCACCGCGCGTAGGGCTGGGTTCCTTACCGAGGTCAAAGCGGAAGATACGGCACGGTGGATTGATTTCGCCAAAGTCCGGCAGAAAGGCGGAAATTACCGCGCCACATTGGGCCGCAATACTCGCCAAGCGGTAAGCCGTGCCATGCGGTTATATGCGGAACGCGGCCCCATTGAGTTCCGGACGTTGGAAGCGACGTCGGAAGCGCTCGCCGCGTTTGATTTGCTCGCCGAGCTTCATCAGGCGCGGTGGAGACACAAGGGATCCTTTGCCAATCCGAGCTTCCGTCGTTTTCACGAGGACCTCATTGCGCGCGGAGTTCCCACGGGGACCGTCCGCATCTCACGGACGCTGGCTGGGGACCAGACAATTGGAGTCTTGTACAATTTCGTGCATGACGGCCGTGTTCTCAACTATCAAAGCGGCTTTCTGTTTGAGCGCGACGGCCGGCTCAAACCCGGGCTTGTCAGTCATGTGCTGGCCATTGAGGACAGCTTCGGACGCGGGGAGCGCGGCTACGATTTTCTGGCAGGCGCCGCCGGGCACAAGTCACACCTGGCCAATGCCGAGCATCCTTTGACGTGGATCGCAATAGGCAGAGACAGTCCAGAGCGCCGCATCGAGGCAAAGCTGCGCGGTGCCAAGCGGGTGCTAGGGACCATTGCCACTCGCATGAGACAGGCCGCGGCTTGAAGTGTCGAGCAAAATAGGAGTTGCCACTTTGTATCAAGTTTTTGGGGCAGGCTCTTGGACCATCGATCGGCAGGTTCGGCAGGCGAGGACAAAGGAGAGGTTGGATTTGTCTAATCTATGTTTCAGCGTGGCGGAATTGGTAGACGCACCGCACTGTTGATGCGACGCCGGAAGGCTTGTAGGTTCGACTCCTACCGCTGGAGCCATAGATTCCAAGTGGCCACGTAGCCACCATGGCCGATCAATCAGTCAGAAGAGGTAATCCGAATTGGACCTTAACTGACGGTGGCATCGCAAGCGAAGCGGAGATTGCTTTGATCTGACGCATTCCGCATCCAAGTAAACTGCTCTTTGGCCAGCAGCCTTATTCCTCAGAGCAGGAGATCAATGGGGCGCGAGTTCATCGTCAAGATAGGTATCAAGATAAGTTCGGCCGTTTCGCCTCGACAGACCCCTCGCGAGCAGCAGCATGTCTGGGTCTTTATAGCACATCCATACATCAAAATATCCACCAGCCGCTCCTTGCTTTCGCTCTTACGTGATTGTTTCATCGGGATTCCGCATGAACGAGCGTTCCCAGCGATCGGGATCCACGTATGACTTCTGAGTGCTGCCCCGTGCTCGACTTTATCCAACTTTCCGGCGCGGGCGGGGACGATCGCCATGGCGCATTTGGCGCGAGCTGGAATTTTCATGCTGTCTCGGCTCGGCCGGGACATCGATCAATTCGACCCAGATTCGACGTCAGTCAGCCTCTTGTGGAGCCGGCACCGCCCCGCTCAAACTCGTTGGATAAAGTCGGGCTGAGACCCGGGATCATAATGCCGGTTCTCGACAAAGATGGTTTGGAGGTCCTGGCATTCATGCTCGATGCTGAGCAGGACGTCATCCGCGAGATAGGCGTTTGCCTCAACGAAGAGGAACGTCGGCGCGCCGAGGGGTTGAGACTGGAGCGGGACCGCCGCCGCTTTGAAGCTACCCGTGGGCTGCTGCGACGGCTCCTCGCCTCCAAACTGGGAATCTTGCCGTCCGACATCGAACTGGAATATGGACGACTGGGCAAACCCCGCCTCTCGCACCGCATGCCTGCTCGCGATTTGCGCTTCAGCGTCTCACGATCCGGAGATGTCGCGGTCGTCGCCCTCTCGACCAGGGAGGAGGTCGGGGTGGACATCGAGGCAGTTCTGCCGGTGCCCGAAGCGGACGAGATCGCAGCGCTCTGCTTTTCCGCCTCCGAATACGGGTCCTACACCGCCCTTGCTCCGCAAGACCGGCTGGAAGGTTTCCTCCGGCGCTGGACCCGGCTGGAGGCTATCTCCAAGGCCTTGGGATGCGGTTTAGGACAGCCCCTTTCTTGGGAGGAAAGGGATTGGGCTGTCCATAGGTTCGTACCGAAACCCGGGTACATCGGGACCGTGGCAGTCCGGAATTGAGTGGTAGTCCGGAATTGAAATGTCGGCGATGCCATCATTCACCTACGATGCACTGCGGATAAGCGAGGAGGTCAACCAACTCGAGAGGCCCTATGTCGGCGGACTTGATGCAGATCCCGGAGCTTCTCGCAGACCTCGCGGTCAAGGACGTCAAGGTCTGGGTAGAGGGCGACCGGCTGCGCTGCAACGCCCCAGTTGGCGCACTGACTGCCGAGTCTTCCGACCAGTTGCGTAACCGGAAGGGCGAAATCATCGCGTTTCTGAACATGGCCACGGCTGCAGCCCGGCAACAGCCAGCAATCATTCCCCTGCAGTCTCGCGGAACACGCACGCCCATTTATGCCGTGCCCGGGCATATCGGGGCGCCCTTCTCATTCTCAGACCTGTCGAAGCACCTGGGTGGCGATCAGCCGTTCTACGCACTCCAACCGTCTGGCTTCGATGGGCAGAGCGAACCGATGGAACGCGTCGAAGATATCGCGGAGTATTTCGCCCGCCAGATCGTCGCATATCAGCCCACCGGTCCGTACATCATCGCCGGTTACTGCTCCGGCGCTGCAACCGCTCTCGAGCTGGCGAAAATCCTGCGTCAACGCGGAGCGGAGGTCCCGTGCATGGCGCTCTTTGGCCCCCTACACCCCATCATCTTTAAGGAATTGCCGCGTCAGCTATATTTCTTTGCCAGTCGCACCGCCGATTCATTTCTGCGAGAGATAGCAAAGCTGCCGACATTCGGCGCTCGTCTCCGGTATTTCGGCAGGCGTCTCGGGAACCTTGGCGGGCGCGTCGGCGCCCTCGTGACCCCCGTTCGCAAAAGCAAAGAGCCTGCCACGGCAGATCCGGTGCTGGCGAGCAGAGCTCGACTCAAATCCACGGCGATCACGGCTTTGCGGCGGTACATCCCCACCCCGTATTCGGGTCGAGTATGCATATTCCTTCCGAACAAGGCTTGGATGCGATCGGGTGCGGCGGCGCGCCAATGGCTTCGAGTGATGCCCCAAGCCGAGTTTTATTTCGGGCCCGAGGACTGCAACGATAGCCGTATGCTGGAGGAGCCGGACGCACCTGCCATCGCAGAGCTCTATCGCCAGGCAACCCGAAGGGCTGAGCGATTGACGTGATTGATTTTTGATTTCTGCAATGGAGAGCGTATCTCATGAATGAAGTCCTACCTATCGTGGCGAAGGGCGTAGCACTTCCCCTGCCGAAAGATGCTGAACATCAGGCGCTGGTTGTCGAGTACAATGCCACGGCGGCGCCCTACCCGTCGGACAGGACGGTCATCGATCTCTTCCGCGACCAGGCGAGGCGTAGTCCCAACGCCGAAGCGATCCGTTTCGGTGACGCAATGCTGACGTACCGGCAGCTCGACGAACGCTCCAACCAGATGGCCACGCATCTAAGTTCGACCGGCGCTGGGCCAGGTCGGATTGTCGTTGTGTTCATGGAGCATTCCATTGAGGTCGTCGTCGCGATCTTGGGCGTCCTGAAGTCCGGCGCGGCCTATGTGCCGGTGGATGCGGCAACGCCCAAGGGGCGTCTCGCAACGATCCTGAAGGACATTGCCAACGGGACCGACGGGCGGGCGCCGGTGGTGATCACACAGGCGCGCCTTCAATCCGTCATTTCCCCGAACCTTGCAGACATTTTCGTGCTCGACGCCGATTTCGGGCCGATTTTGAATCAGCCGGACTCGACCCGACCGTCCGCTGCCACTCCGGACAGCGCCGCCTATATCATCTTCACCTCCGGCTCGACCGGCACGCCCAAGGGCGTGGTGATCGAGCACCGGAGCCTGGTGAACTACATCTGGTGGGCCGCTCGGGTATACGGTTCCAGCGAAGGTGACGCATGGCCCCTTTTCTCATCCCTCGCCTTCGACCTGACCGTTACCACGCTCTTTACGCCACTCGTCACCGGCGGCCGCATCGTGGTCTATCTCGGTGATCCCGGAGTCCAGAGCATGGTCGTGCTCAAGGTCATCGACGACAATGCCGTCAATATCATGAAGCTGACGCCGGCGCATCTCGCGATGATCCGCGACCGCAATCTCGAGACCACAAGGCTGCGCAAGTTCATCGTGGGCGGCGAGGATTTCAAAACTGAATTGGCTCGCGATATCACGAACGCCATCCCCCACCCCATCGAAATCTACAACGAGTACGGACCAACCGAAGCCACGGTTGGCTGCATGATTCACCGTTTCGACATCGACCGGGATCAATCCGCATCGGTGCCGATCGGCGTTCCGGCCGCCAATGCGGGCATCTACGTCCTCGACAAAGCACATCAGCCCACCGCCTCCGGCACCATCGGTGAGATGTTCATTGCCGGCGACGGTCTCGCGAGAGGCTATTTCAATCGCCTTGACCTGACCGACGAGCGTTTCCTTACGGTCCCCGATCCTCGAGATGGGTTTTCGAAGCTGCGGCTGTACAAGACGGGGGATCTTGCCCGCTGGAACTCGGAAGGGCGCCTGGACTTTCTCGGCCGCGCCGATCATCAGGTGAAGATTGGTGGCGCACGTGTCGAGCTGGGCGAGATCGAAGCGCGGCTTCTCAAGCATCCACACGTTCAGGAATGCGCTGTCATCGCCATCGCCAACTCGACGACGACGCCAGCGACACCAACGATCGTCCAAATGGGCGATATCGAACCGCCAGCGGCCGAAGACGGCATCGCGCGACTTGTGGCTTACTATGTCTCGTCGAAACCCCTGACCGTCGCGGACCTGCGCGCGCACCTCGCCGAAGAACTCTTAGGATCCATGATTCCGACGCACTATGTCTGCCTCGAACGGATGCCGCTCACGTCCAACGGCAAGATCGACCGCTCGTCGCTTCCCGAGCCGATCGCGGAAAACTTCCAGGCTGCGCAAGAATTCGCCGCCCCGTTGACGGAGACCGAGAAGACGCTGGCCGCGCTGTGGTGCGATCTCCTTAAGGTCGAGGCAATCGGCCGTCGCGACAACTTCTTCGGTCTGGGCGGGGAATCGCTCCTGGTGATGCGGGCGGTGTCGCGCATGCGGAAGATCTTCGGCGTCGACGTGCAGCTTCGCAACCTCTTTGAGCGCCCGACGCTCGCCGAACTGGCGGAAGTGATCGACGGAATGCGTTGGATGGCAAATTCCAAAGGCTCCCCACTCTCGGAGGGACCGAGAGAGGAGGTCGAACTCTAGCTTGCCGGAATGCCCCCGACCTTGGGCACCAATCCAGGCGGTGCCTTTGCATTGGACGCATGCAGAGCGGATGAAGATGATGGACAAAGCTTGGGTATCGGCACGAGAACCCGGACTGCCTTGGGTGGCGGCGGAATATGAGCTCTTGCGCGACCAAGTGCGCCGGTTCGTGGATGAGGAAATCAAGCCGTATGCGGATCTCTGGGAAGAGAACGGATTCATTCCTCGTCCGATCCTGCGCCGCATGGGCGAGCTCGGCTTCTTCGGCATCCGCTACCCTGCCGAGTACGGTGGTGCCGAGATGGACGCGGTCGCATCAACGGTCTTCGCCGAGGAGCTCGGGCGCTCGACCTATGGCGGCGTCGCCGATGCAATGCTGGTCCATGCCGACATGGCTTCCTTGTATGTCTTTCACGACGGCACCAAAGCCCAGCGGGCGCGCTGGATGCCGGGCATTATCAGCGGCGAGGTGATCACCGCGGTCGCCATAACGGAGCCGGATGCGGGCTCGGACGTGAAGGCCATCCGCACGCGTGCGCTGCGAGATGGCGACTCCTATGTGCTCGACGGTACGAAGCTCTACATCACGAATGGCGTTCACGCGGATCTCTACTGCGTCGCAGCCAAGACTGATCCCTCGGCAGGAAGCCACGGGATCACGATGTTCCTCGTCGAAAAGGGGACGCCAGGCTTCAGTGTCGCCCGCGAGCTGGACAAGCTCGGCTGGCGCTCCTCCGATACGGCGGAGCTCGTCTTCGACGGTTGCCGCATCCCCGCCGAGAACGTGCTCGGTGCGGAGGGACAGGGCTTCTACTCCATAATGCGCAACTTCCAGAATGAGCGCCTTGTTCTTGCAGGCATGGCGATAGGGATGGCCGAGGCCGCGATCGATATGACCCTCTCCTGGGTAAAAACGCGCCGCGCATTCGGGGGCGTCCTGTGGGACATGCAGGCGATCCGTCAACGTCTTGCGATGCTCTCTGCGAAAGTGGAGGCAAGCCGTGAGTTTCTCTATGCCACCGCTTGGCGCATGGCGGCGGACGACGACTGCCTGCGCGAAATCTCGATGTTGAAGGCCATCTGCGGCGAACTTGTCAACGAGGTGTTGTATGCATGCGTGCAGTTCCACGGCGCTATGGGCGTTATGCGAGAGAGTCCGATCGAGCGCATAGCGCGGGATGCACGCGTCCTATCCATCGCCGGCGGCGCGACGGAGGTGATGCTGGAGGTGGTCGCGTCGTTGTCGTGAGCCCAATGGGGACATCGCTCCCTGGCGTTGATTGTAGGAGGGCTGCGTTAAGGGCTCTTCGGACGGCGGGCAGGTTGATGGGGTCTTTCGGCTGTTTTTCCCAACCGCTCTCAGGCGGCGCTGAGTGGTATGAGCACCTGTCGATGCAGGCCCCGCCAGGAGCCACGTCACGTCTGGAGCGCCGATCCGGCGCCACCGACGGCTTGCAGCTGCTGCGCCGGCCCGTCCCGCCGCTCGCCGCTTAATGCATGTCGCGCAAAAGTGTGCAGCGATTTTGCGATAACGACATGCATGAAAACAAAGCCTTAAAACGCGTCGCCTGAATCCGCTCACAGTACACGACGCAAGGGTGAGGACGGCTTGAAGTGATTTGATTGGAGGATTCTTC
>NZ_VFTK01000018.1:0-145565 GCF_006439495.1 Mesorhizobium sp. B3-1-8 | reverse complement strand
GACGGCAAGATCTGGTTCGACGGCAAGGAGGTGAATTTCGCCGGCCCGATCGAGGCGCGCGAAGCGGGCATCGAGACAGTGTTCCAGAACCTCGCTCTGGCCGACGACCTCGACGTGCCGTCGAACCTGTTCCTCGGCCGCGAGAAGGTGCTGTTCAATCTCGGGCCGTTCTCGATCCTCGACCGCAAGGCGATGCGCAAGGCGACGGAGGCAGCACTTGTCCGCACGGCGGTGAAGATCCCGAACCTCTCCAGCACCATTCGCCACATGTCGGGCGGCCAGCGCCAGTGCGTGGCGATCGCCAGGACCGCGACCTTCGCCTCCAAGCTGATCATCATGGACGAGCCGACGGCGGCGCTCGGCGTGCAAGAGACGGCGCAGGTCGAAAACATCATCCGCACGCTGAAGGAAAACGGCGAGCCGCTGATCCTGGTCAGCCACAACATGCGCCAGGTGTTCGACCTGGTCGACCGCATCGTCGTCTTCCGTCGCGGCAAGATCGTCGCCAATCTGCGCAAACAGGATACCGACGGCAACGACATCGTCGCCTACATCACCGGCGCCAAGACCGGACAGGCGGAGCTGCAGGCCGCCTGACGGGCGCTACGACGGGATCAAACCAGTCATCCGCGCCGGAAGGCGCGGATATGCCTACAAAACCCACCCTCGAAGGACATTCCATGACACTCCGCTTCGCTCTCCTCGGCGCCGGCCGTATCGGCAAGGTGCATGCCCGCGCCGTCGCCTCCAACCCGCAGGCCAAGCTGGTCGCCGTCGCCGATGCGTTCGAGAAAGCGGCGACCGAGCTCGCTTCCGCCTATGGCGCGGAAGTCCGCACGATCGAGGCGATCGAGAAGGCCAAGGACATCGACGCTGTCATCATCTGCACGCCGACCGACACCCACGCCGATCTGATCGAGCGCTTCGCCAAGGCCGGCAAGGCGATCTTCTGCGAGAAGCCGATCGATCTCTCCGTCAAGCGCGTCGAAAAATGCCTGGCTGTGGTCGAGAAGACCAAGGCCACGCTGATGGTCGGCTTCAACCGCCGCTTCGATCCGCATTTCGCCGCTGTCCGCAAGGCGATCGATGACGGCGCCATCGGCACGGTCGAGATGGTCACCATCACGTCGCGCGATCCCGGCGCCCCGCCGCTCGATTACATCGCGCGCTCGGGCGGCATTTTTCGCGATATGACCATCCATGATTTCGACATGGCGCGCTTCCTGCTCGGCGAGGAGCCGGTTGCGGTGAGCGCCCACGCCTCCGTGCTGGTCGACAGGAAGATCGGCGAAGCAGGCGATTTCGATAGCGTCAGCGTCATCCTCGAAACCGCCTCCGGCAAGCAGGCCGTCATCTCCAATTCGCGCCGTGCCACCTATGGCTACGACCAGCGCATCGAGGTGCATGGCTCCAAGGGTATGGTCGCGGCCGAGAATCAGCGGCCGGTATCGATCGAGCTCGCCAACGACAAGGGCTACACCCGCCCGCCGCTGCACGACTTCTTCATGACCCGCTATCTCGACGCCTATGCCAATGAGATCGCCTCCTTCATCGCCGCTGCCACCGCAGGCAAGAAGGCGGCACCGAGCGGCAAGGATGGGCTGATCGCGCTGAAGCTGGCGGACGCTGCCTTGCAGTCGGCCAAGACGGGCAAGACCGTCCGCGTCGACTAGTCCGGCTGGGCGAACGCTTTGAAGGATGGTCGGTTTGTTGGTCTGCAAGGGTGGCGAGTAGCCGGAACATCCATCGCGTCGTCATCCACGGGCGGAGCAGGAGCGAAGCGACGCGCGCAGACCCGAGGATCCATGCCGTTACATCGGAGCGGTGCCCAACGGTCCAGAATTCTGCGCCGCGGCATTCTTCGGCCGGGGTCACGGCATGGATCCTAGGGTCTCCGCGACGGAGCTTCGCTCCTGCTTCGCCCTAGGATGACGAAGTTGGGGACGCCTCGGCCAAGTTGTGAACGTCGCGACAAGGCACCGGGAAGCTGATCGGAACGTCAATGAACCTCGAAAATCCATTGGTCATTCAAAACACAGGAGCACAGCGATGAGCGGTTTGGCCGGTCGCAATTCACAAACGCGCGCCATCGTCACCGGCGGTGCGCAGGGCATCGGCTTCGCGGTTGCCGAAGCCTTGGCGGACGAAGGATGTCGCGCGTTGGCGCTGATCGGCCGCTCGCAGGAGAAAGGCGACAAGGCGGTTGCCGCGCTGAAGAAGAACGGCGTCGACGCCATCTTCATCAGCGCCGACGTCGCCAAGGTCGCCGACTGCAAGCGCGCCGTCGAGACGGCGATCAAGCATTTCGGAACGCTGAACGCGCTGGTCAACGCCGCCGCCACGTCCGCACGCGGCTCGCTGGTGGAGACCACCGAGGAGCTGTTCGATCAGATCTTCGACACCAATGTGCGCGGCCCCTTCTTCCTCATGCAGGGCCTCGTCGGGCATCTGCTCGAACGCAAGGCGCCCGGCTCGATCGTCAACGTGCTGTCGATGTCGGCGCATGCCGGCCAGTCGTTCCTGACGCCCTATTCGACCAGCAAGGGCGCGCTGATGACGCTGACCAAGAATGTTGCGAGCTCCTACCGGAAGAACCGCATCCGCTGCAACGCCGTGCTGCCCGGCTGGATGGACACCGAGGGCGAGGCGATCGTGCAGAAGAAGTGGCATGCAGCACCCGACGATTGGCTGGCAAAGGCCGAGGCTTCGCAGCCGATGGGCCAGCTGGTGAAGCCGGCCCAGCTTGCGAGGCTGATCACCTATATGCTGAGCCCGCAGGCCGGCGTCATGACCGGCTCGTTGGTCGATTATGACCAGAACATTGCTGGCGTGATCGGGGAGTAGTGACAAGCGCTTCGGCATCGACTATATGAGCCGCATGATCAACCTGACCGCCACCTATTGGTACTTTAGCAGCTCGCTGGCGGCGGGAGGATTGCGCTCGATCTGAAGATTTGCAGATCAAAAATCCGACAAGCCGCCAGACCTGGCGGCTTTTTTGTTTCAGCCGGCAGGTCTCCTAAACCAGGAGCAGAAAGCCGTGTTGACCACCACAGACGACCTTCGGGTCACCGAAATCAGAGCCTTGAGCACGCCGGACGAGGTGATGCGCGAAATATCGCGCACGCTGACGGTGACGCGCACCGTCGCCACCGCGCGCAACGCCATCCATTCCATCCTCTCGGGGGCCGACGATCGACTGCTTGTCATCGTCGGCCCTTGTTCCATCCACGATCCGGTCGCCGCCGTTGACTATGCCAGCCGTCTGGCGGCGCTGCGCGAAACCCTGGCCGACCGGCTCGAGATCGTCATGCGCGTCTATTTCGAGAAGCCGCGCACCACGGTCGGCTGGAAGGGCCTGATCAACGATCCCGACCTCGACGGCAGCTTCAATATCGAAAAGGGGTTGCGCATGGCGCGCAACGTGCTGTCGGCCGTCAACAATCTCGGCCTGCCGGCGGCGACCGAGTTCCTCGACATGACCATCCCGCAATACATCGCCGATCTCGTCGCCTGGGGCGCCATCGGCGCGCGCACCACCGAAAGCCAGATCCACCGCGAACTGGCCTCGGGCCTGTCCTGCCCGGTCGGCTTCAAGAACGGCACCGACGGCAATTTGCGCATTGCCGCCGAGGCGGTGAAGTCGGCCGCCCAGCCGCATCATTTCATGGCGGTGACCAAGGGTGGACGCAGCGCCATTGCGGCAACCACCGGCAACGAGGATTGCCACGTTATTCTGCGTGGCGGCGTCCAGCCGAACTATGATGCGGCGAGCGTTGAAGCGGCCGCTGCCGAGCTTGGCCGGATCGGTATAGCGCCGCGGCTGATGATCGATGTCAGCCACGCCAACAGCGCCAAGAAGCCGGAGAACCAGCCAAAGGTCGCGCATGACGTGGCGGAGCAGGTTGCCGCGGGCGACGAGCGCATCGTCGGCGTCATGATCGAGAGCAATCTCGTCGCCGGCCGTCAGGATGTCGTGCCTGGCAAGCCGCTCGTCTACGGCCAGAGCATCACCGACGGCTGCATCGACTGGGCGACCACCGAAACGGTGCTGCACGGCCTCGCCGGCGCCGTCGAATGGCGCCGGTCGGTGAAGCGCGAGATGCTCGCCACCCGTCAAGGCGCTGCTTGAGCGAAAAAGGTGAGGGCGGCGCTCACGCCGCCCTCAATCCTTCCCAGGCCGTGAATATCGAAACGGCAAACAAAAGCAGTCCGGCGCCCCGTCCGGCCAGGATGGTCGCTTGCGGATTGTCGACCAGCAGCCCCCGGCTGCGGCCGGCGGTGACGGCGAGCCCGCCATAGATTGCCGCCTGCGTGGCGACCGTCAGCAATCCCATGATTGTCGCCTGCATCCAGATCGGGCCGTAAGCCGGCTTCAGGAATTGCGGATAGACGGCTAGGATGAAGAGATAGGCCTTCGGATTGATCAGGCAGGTGACCAGGCCCTGGCGAAACGCCTTCCAGGCCGAGCGGCTCCCCGAAGGCCCGTCGTCGCCGACGGTGATCGAGCTGCGCATCAGCGAAATGCCGATATAGGCCATGTAGGCGGCGCCGGCTACCAGCAGCGGCGTGAACAGGATCGGCGCGAAATGCATGAGCAGGCCGACGCCGATGGCGCCGTTCAGCGTGTGCACGGCGCCGCCAAGCATGATGCCGCCGGTGGCGGCGAGACCCCTGTTGCTGCCGCCGGTCAGCGCGTTGGCCAGCACGAACAGCATATCCATGCCCGGAACGGCGATGATGCCGAGCAGAAGCACGAAGAACAGCCAGAGGTTTTCGGCGTAGCTCATGTCAGTTGCTCGTCGCATTACCCGCTTGCGCAAAAAGGAACCTGTTGATTTTCAAGTCGGTAGGCGGCCCTATAGGCGATCCCAACTGACGGGGATGTGTCAGTTGCGTTTCGGGTGAGAAAAAATGCGCAAGGCCTCGCGCCTGTTCGAGATTATCCAGATCCTGCGGCTGGCCAAGGGGCCGGTCACGGCGGCGACGATCGCCGGGCGGCTGGAAGTGACGGTACGCTCGGTCTATCGCGACATCGCGGCGCTTCAGGCCATGCGCGTGCCGATCGAGGGCGGGCGCGGCATCGGCTACATCTTGCGACCAGGCTTCGACCTGCCGCCGCTGATGTTTTCCATCGAGGAGATGGAAGCGATCGTGCTGTCGCTGGCGTTGCTCGAGCGCACAGGCGACGACGAGCTCAAGCAGGCCGCGAAGCGCGTCGGCGCCAAGATCGCCGGCGCCGTGCCGCCGCCCTTGCGGCAGACGCTGGACGCCAACGCCCTTCATGCCTGGGGTTTTGCAGCACCCTCCGCTTCCGCCGTCGATCTCGCTCTGGTCCGCCGCGCCATCCGCGACGAGGAGAAGCTCGACCTCTCCTATCGCGACGAGGCGGGGCGGGCGACCGGCCGTATCATCCGCCCGGTCGCACTGATCTACTATGCCGAGACCGCCAACATCGTCGCCTGGTGCGAGCTGCGCCAAGCCATCCGCAATTTCCGCAGCGACCGCATCGAGGACTGCCGGCCGGCAGGCCTGTGGTTCAAGGGCGAGGGCGACCGGCTGCGGCAGGTCTGGGTGGACGGCTGGGAGATCAATGCTTCGGCCGCTGCCGGCAACTGAGGCGCCGCCCCGCCGCGGTCGAGGTGACTTTCAGGGCACGATGCCCCGACAGGCCCAGGCGACATTGGCGAAGGACCGCGGCCCGTCGGGCCGGCCGGCCTGATAAGCATCGCGCACGGCGGCCTCGACGCGCTCCCGCTCGGCCGGATCCAATGTGGTCATGTATTTGCCGAGCGGGCCTTCGCCGGCGCCGATCGGCGCCCAGAAGTCGTCGAAATCCGCGTAGTCCATGCGGATCATGAGCTCGGCCTCGCTGACGTCGATGAGATCTTGCTCGACAAAGGTCCGCTTCATCTCGCCCGGCTGCATCATCGGCTGGAAGCAATAGCGGCTGCGCATCTGGCGCCCGCTTTCGCTGAGCGCGGCGACGGTGTCGATCATCATGCGCATGCCGGGCATGCCGCCGTAATGATCCCAGACCACGGCCGCGACCACACCGCCCGGACGCACCACGCGGCGCATCTCTGCCACCGCCTTGCCGGCCTCCGGCACGAAGTGCAGCACCAGCAACGCCAACGCGCGGTCGAACGCGTTGTCGGCGAATGGCAGAGCCGTGGCGTCGGCCTGACTGATGGTGACGCGCGGATCGGTGTTCCTCTCCTTCGCCGCCGCGACGAAAACCGGCGAAAAGTCGATGGCCTGGATCTCGGCGAGATCGGCCGATTTTGCCAATTCGAAGGCCAGGCTGCCGGTGCCGCAGCCGACATCGAGGATCTTTTCGCCACCGGCCAGACCGGTGAAGTCGATGAACTTGGGCGCGAGCCTGCGGCTCCATCGCCCCATGAGCTGCTCATAGCCGGATGCGGCATGAACGGTGAAGCTTGATGTCATCCCGCCCTCCCTTAGCTGGTCTCAGCCTAGACCTCCGCGGGAGCCATGCCAAGCAGCGAAAGCAGCGGATCGTCCCGGGATCGCACGCAAGGGTTGGAGCGGGTCGGCGCTGGCCGGCCCCGCACGTTGCCGGGAACGTATGCAGAAGCTAATATAGTGGCGGACCCTCGCGGACATTGGGGGACGAGGTGAGCAAGATCCTGATTTGCGGTGGAGGCGTGATCGGGTTGTGCACGGCGGCCATGCTTGGCCGCGACGGTCATGACGTGACGGTCCTCGAGGCCGATCCGGCGGATCAGCCTTCGAGTTCCATTCAAGGATGGGACTGGGAGCGCCCCGGCGTTGCGCAATTCAGGCAGCCTCACAACCTCAGCTCGCGTTTCCGGATGGTCGCCGATCAGGAACTGCCCGGGCTTACGGATGTATTGCTGCGCGCCGGCTGCGTCTGGATGGATTTTTTCGACCCTCGGTCGTTGCCCCCGACGATAGCGGACAGGGCGCCCCGCCCGGGCGACGAAGCCATGCGCTTCGTCACCGGCCGGCGGCCGGTGATCGAATGGGCCGTAGCCGAGATGGCGCAAGCTGCGCCCAATGTGACGGTCCGGCGGGGGATCAAGGTTCGCGAGCTGATCACCGGCGCCTCAGCCATTCCCGGTGTGCCGCATATTGCCGGCGTTCGCACAGCGTCCGGCGAGGAGATTCGCGCCGACTTGGTGATCGATGCGATGGGGCGGCGAAGCCCTGCCTGCGAATGGATCGTTGCGGCGGGAGGGCGCAGCCCGAGCGAGGAAGCCGAGGACAGCAATTTCGTCTATTTCACCCGCTATTTCACGGACAAGCAGCGGCCGCGCCGAAAGGGCCGCCTGCTTACTCCGATGGGGCTGTTCTCGATTCTCACGCTGGACGGCGACAACGACACCTGGTCCGTTACCCTGTTCACCTCCGCGAGAAACAAGGCCCTGCGGGCTTTGCGCGACACGGCCACGTTCCACCGTGTCGTCATGGCATGTCCCTTGCAGGCCCATTGGCTTGACGGCGAGCCGGTCACGCATGTCCTGCTGATGGCTGGGGTTCTCGACCGCTACCGGCGGTTTGTCGTCGACGGCCAGCCTGTCGTCACCGGGTATGCGGCTGTAGCCGACGCCTGGGCCTGCACCAATCCGTCTGCCGGGCGGGGCTTGAGCGTCGGCCTTGTGCATGCGCAGCTGCTCAGGAATGTCGCTCGCCGGCACATCGACGACCCCGCCGAATTCTCGCGGGAATACGATGCCGAGACCGAGCGCCAGGTCGGCCCGTTCTATCGCAACCAGATCGCCGCCGACCGTGCCCGGGTCGCGGAGATGAACGCCCTGGCGGACGGCCTTCCTGTTCCGCCGCCGAATCCGGTCATGGCCCGGCTTTTCGCCGCCGCAAGCGAGGATGCCGACGTGTTTCGCGGCGTGATCGAGATCGCCATGTGCGTCTCGCTGCCGCGGGACGTCATCGCCAGGCCGCATATCGCGGCAAAACTGGCCGAGCTGGATGGTCAGCCCTTGCCGCCGAACACCGGCATCATCGATCGCGACCGGATGGCATCCCTGCTTGCCGGGTGATCTTCGCAATCCGGGTTGGAACTTATCGGGGACGTCAACGACCGGAGATTTCGCTCAGGCAGGCCTCCCTTTGCCGGCCGAGAGCGCTTCGAATACCTCACCTGTTTCGGCCACGAGCATCCGCATCAATTCGCCCGCAGGAAGCTCCCTGTTCAGCGCCGCCGCCTGCCCATAGAGAAGAAAGGCGAAATCTCCCTTTGCGCCGGCGTCGCCGAGCGGAGCGCTGAGCGCGACCATTTGCGGGAAGTCCGGAAGGGGCGTCCTGCTCTCCTCCATGCCCAGGGCGTAGCGCGTGCGTTTCGCCCGCGCCGCGCGGCCGGTGAAGGCATCGGTGACCATCGTGTCCATGTCGCTCGCGGCGCGGATCAGGGCGCGGCGCGGTGCGTCGGTGCCGGCTTCGTCGCAGGACAGAAAGCCGGTGCCGATCTGCACGCCGCTGGCGCCGAGGGCGAAAGCGGCCGCTATGCCGCGGCCGTCGGCGATGCCCCCAGCGGCAATGACCGGGAGCTTGACGGCATCGACGACCTGGGGAACCAGCGCCATCGTGCCAACACCGTCGCCGGGACCGTTGGGGACATGCGAACCCCGGTGGCCGCCCGCCTCCCAACCCTGGGCGATGACCGCGTCGGCACCGCTGTCGGCAAGCTTGCGCGCCTCGGCGACATTCGTCGCGGTGCCGATGATCGCGATCCCGGCCTGCTTCAGCCTGCCGACGGCAGCCGCATCCGGAATGCCGAAATGGAAGCTCAGGACCGGCGGGCGGATCTCCAGCAGCAGTTCAAGCTTTTCTTCGTCGAAACCCGGTCCGATCGGCGGAAGCCTCCGCGAGGGCTCGCCGAGCGACAGCTCCTGGTAGTAGGGCCGCAATTTGTCGATGACCCGGGTTAGCACGGCGTCGCTGGTATCGGGTCTGGGAAAAACAAAGAAATTGAGGTTGAAAGAACGCTCGGTCGAGGCGCGCATCTGGCGCGCAACGTTGCGCAGGCCATCCGGCAACATCGATGCGCAGCCGAGCGACCCCAGCCCACCGGCATTGCTCACCGCGGCAGCGAGCTCCGGCGTCGCCGAGCCCGCCATCGGAGCCTGGATGATCGGATGCTCGATCTTCAAGAGATCGCATAAACGGCGGTTCGGCCACATGAGCGTTTTCCTGTCGGAAAGGAACACATGCCCACCCATCATAAGCCTGTCTCAGGGCAGGGTCACCGGAATTGTGCGGGCACGCTCCCCACGCTCTCCCGCTCCACCAGAGGGCACTCCAGCTTGGTGATGGGATAGCGGCCGCGGCCGGGCGTTGGCGGCGTTTCCAGCTGCTCGATCGCCCACTGGCCCATCGCCAGATGCGGCAGGATGGAGGTGGTCAGCGGCGGGAAGAGATGGCGGGCGATCTCCTCGTCGTCATAGCCGACCACCGAAATGTCCTGCGGGATATGCAGGCCCGCTTCCTTCAGCGCTTCGTAGCAGCCGATCGCGGTGCGGTCGTTCTGGCAGAAGATGGCGGTCGGTCGCTCCTTGAGCCCGAGCAGCTTGACCGTCGCGGCATAGCCGGCGCTGGCCGACCAGTCGCCCTCGACCACCAGTTCCGGGTCGAACGGGATGTCGGCGGTGGCTAAGGCGCGGCGATAACCTTTCAGTCGATCCTGCGCGGCTTGCATCCAAGGCTCGCCGGTGACGGTGGCGATGCGGCGATGGCCGTGGGCGATCAGGTGCCTTGTCGCGCTCTGGCCGCCGGCGATCTCGGAGGGAACCACGGCCGGGAAGGCATAGTCGGCGGTGTAGCAGTTGAGCAGGATCACCGGGATGTCGAGGCTGTAGAGGAAATCCGGCGCGGCAATCTCGCGGGTGAAGATGGTCATGTAGATCAGCGCCGAGATGCCGCGCCTTGTCAGTGCTGAAACCGCGCGCGGCTCCATCACCGCGTCGCCCATGGTCTGCGCCACCAGAAGCACATTGCCGGCGTTCCAGGAGGCTTGCCGGGCGCCCTCGATGGCGACCACCGCCTCGGGGCTGGTGGCGAGCTGGTCGACCGCGAAGCCGATGACGCCGTCGAGGCCTTCGAACGGCGTCACGGGCGGCCGCAGCGCTGAAAAGACCGGCGGCGAATAGCCCAGCGCTCGGGCTGCCTCGATCACCCGGTCGCGTGTCTGCTGCGACAGCCTGATGCCCGGCGAATTGTTGAGCACGAACGACACCGTCGCCTGCGAGCAGCCGGCGGCGCGCGCGATGTCGGTCATGGTGACGCGTCCCTTGGGCTTGGCGGCCGGCTTGCGGCGCCTGGAAGCTCCGGGGGGATCGCTCAGTTCCGTCGGTTCGCTCATGGTCGTTTCCCAAACCCAGCCGGCTCTAAAGCAAAGGCCGACGGCAACGGCAAGATGGTCGAGGTCGGTGCGTTTATCGACATTGCGCTCGGCTAATACATATTAGCAAGCGCGACAGGCAAATCGCCGGGTGCGCCGCTGCGCGACGAAACCGCCAGACAAGGTCAGCAATGCTGACGATTCCCGTATTTTCCGCGCGGCTTCAAGCGTTGCGGCGTTCGCTCCCTCACTCCCGGCGCGCCCTTCGACCAGCGTCTCCTCCGCGTCGAAGCGGGCCTCGCGGCCTCATAACTAATACTCTTTACTAATAGCGGGTAGCGTTCTACTGTCAACTCGTCGTAACCGTCCGGGCTTCCGTTCGGTGCCGGCAAAGTGCGAAGGATGCTTGCTCGGAACCCGGCGGCATGCCGGATTGGGTGCGCACTCCGTCTCACGAAAATGTCAGACAAATCGGACTATTTACGAACGCCACATGAGTGTCTAGTGTCTCGACCGCGGCCGGATCGGCACCGTTCTTAAGTCGGCGGACCTTTGCGCCACACCCTTGAGGAGGAGGGTTGTCCGCGCCGCAGCCGAGACATCAGCGAAGAGTTCTACAAGGCAAGTTCTACAAGGGAGGTTGAACTATGAAATCCATGATCCGCAACGCATCTGTCGCCGCGGCGGCCCTGCTTGTCGGCCTGTCGGTAAGCGCCAGCGTGCGCGCCGACGACAAGCCGACGCTGGCCTTCGTCGTCAACGGTGCGTCAGACTTCTGGAAGGCGGCGGAAGCTGGCGTGAAGAAAGCGCAGGGTGAACTGCCCGACTACAATCTCGAGCTCAAATATCCGGAACAGTCCTCGGTCGCCATCCAGCAGCGGCTGATGGATGACCTGGTGACGGCAGGCGTCAAGGGCATCATGGTCTCGGCCGTCGATCCCAAGACCTCGACCGACGGGTTGAACAAGATCGCGTCGGAAACGGCGCTGTTCACCACCGACTCGGACGCGCCGCAGACCAAGCGTGTCGCCTATATCGGCTCGTCCAATGTCGATGCCGGCAAGCAGGCGGCCGAGATCGCCAAGAAGGCGATGCCTAACGGCGGCAAGTGCCTCGGCTTCGTCGGCCTGCTCGGTGCCGACAACGCCAAGGAGCGCATCCAGGGGATGAAGGACGGGCTCGCCGGCAGCAAGATCGAGCTAGTCGACGTGCGCGGCGACGACATCGACCAGGCGCGCGCCAAGAAGAATGTCGAGGACGCGCTGGTCGCCAGCCCCGACATCACCTGCATGGTCGGCTTCTACTCCTACAACACGCCGCGCATCTACGAAGCGCTGCGCGATGCCGGCAAGCTTGGCCAGATCACCGTCGTCGGCTTCGACGACGATCCGATCACGCTGGGCGGCGTCAAGGAAGGCACTGTCGCCGCGACCGTGGTGCAGCAGCCGTTCGAATGGGCCTATCAAGGCATGAAGCTGATGGCCGCCTACCTCAAGGGCGACAAGTCGGGCATCCCGGCCGGTAACCTGATCATCATCCCGACCAAGATCATCGGCAAGGATGACGTCGACACCTACGCCGCCAACCTCAAGGCGATGGCGGGCAAGTAAGCCCAAGACAGTTGCGCCGGCTCGAGGGTCCCACCTTGAGCCGGCGTTCGTATTGACGGACCTGCCAAGGCCCGTCAGTCTGTGGCCCACCGGCTGCTGCCCCGTGCGGTAAACTATGGCGCGATGACCTCTACCGACACCACTCAACCGATCGCCGCTCCGTTCCTGGGCCTGGAGGCCGTGCGCAAGACCTATCCGGGTGTTGTGGCGCTGGACAGGTTTTCGATGGAGGTTCGGCCCGGCGAGGTCATCGGCCTCGTCGGCGAAAACGGCGCCGGCAAATCGACGCTGATGAAAATCCTCGGCGGCGTGACGCGGCCGGACAGCGGCACCGTTGCCGTCGATGGCGCGGCGCATGACGGATTGACCGTCGAGCAGAGCATCGGCTCCGGCATCGCCTTCGTGCACCAGGAGCTCAATCTCTTCGAAAACCTCGACGTCGCCGCCAACATCTTCTTCGGCCGCGAGCCGCTGCGCGCCGGGCCGCTGAAGCTGGTCGACCGCGCGAAACTGCGCGAGATGGTGGCGCCGCTCCTGAAGCGCGTCGGCGCCAATTTCTCGGCCGACGCGCCGGTGGCTTCGCTGTCGCTCGCCCAGCAGCAGATGGTCGAGATCGCCAAGGCGCTGTCGATCAAGGCGCGGCTGGTCATCCTCGACGAGCCGACCTCCAGCCTGCCGATCGCCGAGACCGAAAAGCTGCTCGACGTCATCAAGGGGCTGAAGGCGGAAGGCATCAGCGTCATCTTCATCTCGCACCGGCTGCATGAGATCGAGCGCGTCGCCGACCGTGTCGTGGTGCTGCGCGACGGCACGCTGGCCGGCACGCTGGCAAAGGACCAGATCAATCACGACGAGATGGTCAGGCTGATGATCGGCCGCATGCTGAAGGAGCGCGAGAAGGCCGGCGAAGCCGCCCGCGCGCCGGGCAGCGTGGCCCTGTCGGCGGATGCGATCCGCACCAGCACCTATCCTGACCGGCCGGTCAGCCTGGAATTGAGACACGGCGAGATCCTCGGCCTCGCGGGCCTGGTCGGCTCCGGCCGCACGGAGCTGGCGCGCATGCTGTTCGGCATCGACGAGCGGTTGGCAGGCAGTGTCACGCTCGACGGCAAGCCGCTCGATGTAGGCTCGGCGGCAGACGCGGTGGCGAACGGCATCTTCCTGGTGCCGGAGGACCGCAAGCTGACCGGCATATTGCTCGACCTGTCGATCGCCCAGAACATCTCGCTGCCCAATCTGCCTGCGCATGCCAGGCGCTCGCTGGTGTCCGCCAGCGCTGAACTCGCGACGGCCGAAAAGCAGAAGAAAAACCTCGGCATCAAGGCGCCGTCGGTCCTGACCCGCACCGGCACTTTGTCAGGCGGCAACCAGCAGAAGGTGGTTCTGGCCAAATGGCTGGCGATGAACCCGAAGGTGATGATCCTGGACGAGCCGACGCGCGGCATCGACATCGGCGCCAAGGCCGAGATCTACGGGCTGATGCGGGCGCTGGCCGATGCCGGCGTCGCCGTGCTGATGATCTCCAGCGACATGGAAGAGGTGATCGGCGTGTCGGACCGTATCGCGGTCATGCATGAGGGGCAGATCTCCGGCATCCTCGACAAGGACGATTTCAGCCAGGAGAACGTGCTCTTGCTGGCGGTCGGCAAGAAGCCGAAATTGCTGCAAGCGGCGGGAGGAGCGCAATGAGCAAGAAAGATCTCGGCCTGCTGATCCTGATCTTGGCGGTCGGCGCGGTGGTGACGGCCATCAACCCGCGCTTCCTGTCGGCGATCAACCTCGCCAACACCTCCAACCTGGTGGCGCTGTTCGGCATCCTGTCGATCGGCCAGGCCTTCGTCATCATCACCGGCGGCATCGAATTGTCGGTCGGCTCGCTGGTCGCCCTGCTCGGCACGCTGTTCATCGACTTCATCGCGGTGCGCGAGGTGAACTGGCCGCTGGCCTTCGTGCTGATCCTGGTGCTTGGCGCCATCATCGGCTTCGTGCATGGCTGGCTGATCACGCGGCTGAAACTGCAGCCCTTCGTGGTGACGCTGTGCGGCCTGCTCATCTATCGCGGCGTGGCGCGCTTCTACACCGCCGACGGCACGGCGGGCTTCGCCTTCGGCCAGAATTTCCCGACGCTCGAATTCCTGACCGCGGGTCGCTCCTATGGCCTGCCGAACAGCTTCATCGCGCTGATCGTCATCGCCATCGTCATGTGGGTGGTGCTGCACCGCTCGGTATTCGGCCGCTACCTCTACGCTATCGGCAAGAACGAGGAAGCGGCGAAATATTCCGGCATCCGCACGGGCCGGGTGATCATCGCGGCCTATGTCATCTGCGGCGTCCTGACAGCGCTGTCTGCGATCTATTTCGCCATGTACACGCGCTCGATCTCGCCGGCGAGCCACGGCCAGTTCTACGAGCTCTATGCCATTGCGGCGGCGGTGCTGGGCGGCTTCTCGCTGCGCGGCGGCGAGGGCTCGCTGGTCGGCGTCATCCTCGGCACCGTGCTGCTGCAGGAGTTGCAGAACCTCGTCAACCTGCTCGGCATTCCCTCCTCGCTCAACTTCGCCGTGATGGGCGGCGTGATCCTGATCGGCGTGCTGGTCGACCAGCAATGGGGCGTCTTCCGCGCCCGCCGCCGCATGATCGAAGCGACGCGCCAAAACGTTGCGGGCGCGCCGGCGGAGTAGCCTCGCTTTAACATTCACGGTCCTGATTGGACCGATGCTCGCGGGAAAACCCACCGGGCAGACCCGGATTCGCGGGCGGATTGCAACAACGCGTGAACCGGAAAACTGCCCTTGTCGCAGAATTGGGGCTGGGCTAAGCAATTGGCATCTGAGGGTTCCAAGAACAGAATATGGGAGAAATTACCGTGACATCAGCACGTTGGATCGCGCTCGCCGCGCTGGCGTTGACCTGCTCGACCCCGGCAATGGCCAAGGACTGGAAGACCGTGACGGTCGCGATGGAGGGCTCCTACGCCCCCTGGAACCAGACGGATGCCAGCGGCAAGATCGTCGGCTTCGAGGTGGACATCCTCAACGACGTCTGCGCCCGCGCGAAGCTGGAATGCAACGTCGTGGCGCAGGACTGGGACGGCGTCATTCCCGGCCTGACGGCCGGCAAGTTCGACATCGTCATGGATGGCATGTCGATCACCGAAGAGCGCATGAAGACGATCGACTTCTCGATCCCCTATGCCTCTTCGCCGGTCGCCTTCCTTGCCGACAAGAACGGTCCGCTGGCGCAGCTGTCCAACAGCGGCAAGATGATCGATCTGTCGAAGGACGACGCCGAATCCAAGGCGGCGCTCGACACGCTCCGCAAGGAGCTCACCGGCAAGAATGTCGGCCTGCAGGTTTCGACCACGGAGGCGACGTTTGCCGACAAGTATCTCAAGGATGTCGCCAACGTCCATGAATACAAGACCACCGACGAGCATGACCTCGACCTGATGGCGGGCCGCATCGACGTCGCTTTCGCCGACACGACCTACTTCCTCGGCACGCTGGCCAAGCCGGACGCCAAGGACCTGGAATTCGTCGGCCCGCAATTCAAGGGTGGCCCGATCCTCGGGCCGGGCATCGGCGCCGCTTTCCGCAAGACCGACAAGGACCTGCAGGACATTTACAACAAGGCGCTCAAGGCCGCTCTCGACGACGGCTCGGTGTCGAAATACAGCCTGCAGTGGTTCAAGATCGACATTACCAAGTAATGTCGCAACGGGAGCAGCCAAGGCTGCTCCCGTTTGCTTTGCATGTCGCCCAAAAGTGCGCAGCGGTTTTGGGAGAACGACATGCATCAAGGCAAGGCCTTAAAGCGCGTCGCCTAACCCCTTTTTGACACGCGCTTTAAGGCGGGCAACCCGTCGACGCCCGCAGGAGCCGTACGTGGAGTTTCTCAACGATCTCAAGGACCAGGTGTCGACGGCCTATGAGCTGTTGGCCGCCGGCTGGGGCGTGCAACTGCTCTGGGGCATCGGCTGGACGCTCGCCGTCACCGTCGTCTCGATGCTGATTGGTGCCGTGCTCGGCTCGCTGGTGGCGGCGGCCAAGCTTTCGCATCGCAGCGGGTTGAGGTTCATCGGCGAGAGCTACACCACCGTGTTTCGCGGCGAACCGGAACTGCTGATCATCTATCTGTTCTACTATGGCGGCACGCAGGTCCTGACCGGCGTGGCGAGGTCCACCGGATCGATCGGCTCGACGGACATCTTGAACATGCCGAGCTTCCTCGGCGGCGTGCTCGCGGTCGGCATCATTTCCGGCGCCTACCAAGCCGAGGTTTTTCGCGGGTCGTTCCTGGCGATCCACCGCGGCGAGTTGGAGGCGGCGCGTGCCTACGGCATGTCGGCTTGGTTGCGGTTTCGCCTCGTGATCATGCCTCAGGTCCTGCGTCTCGCGGTGCCGGGGCTGGGCAATGTCTGGCAATTGACCATCAAGGATTCGGCGCTGATCTCGGTCACCGGCGTCGCCGAGCTGATGCTCACCGCGAACAAGGCCGCGCGTTCGACGCATCATTCGCTGCTTTTCTACACGGTCGCCGGCATCCTTTATCTGGTGATGACCTCGATCTCGACGCCGATCTTCGAGAAGGCCGAGCGTTACACCTCCCGCAGCTTCACCCGGCCGAAATAAGAGGTGGCGGTGGATTTCGACTTCTACCTTTCGACCATGTGGAGTGTGCTGAAGGCACTGCCGCTGACGCTCGAGATCTGGTTCTTCGGCATCGCCTTCGGGCTCCTCATCGCCACCGGCCTGACCTGGTTGCGGGCTTCCGGCTATAAGTTCGGCGAATATTTTACCCGCGCCTATGTCTTCGTCTTCCGCGGCTCGCCGCTGCTGGTGCAGCTCTATCTGATCTATTTCGGGCTCTCCCAGTTCGATTTCGTTCGCCACAGCCCGATCCTGTGGCCAATCCTGCGCGATCCGATGTATTGCACGATCGTCGCTATGGCCTTGAACACAGCCGCCTATGAGAGCGAGATTTTCCGCGGCGCGCTGCGGGCGGTACCTGTCGGCCAGATCGAGGCGGCCAAGGCATTCGGCATGTCGGCGTTCACCCGCTTTCGCCTCGTCACGCTGCCGATCGCGCTGCGGCTCGCCTTGCCGGCCTATTCGACCGAAATCATCCTCATGACCAAGGCGACCGCGCTCGCGTCCGTCGTCACCATCATGGAGATGATGGGAACGGCGCAAAAGATCCAGCACGACACGTTCCGGCCGATCGAGGTGCTGACCTGCGCCGGCGTGATCTACCTGCTTCTCAACCTGTCGATCGCCCGGCTGTTCGCCTGGGTCGAATACCGGCTTTCACCGCATCTGCGCCCCCCGCCCGAGCGGAGCCAGCAAATCAAATCCGTACCGGAGGTGTTGTGATGTCGGCAAATGTCGCCGCTGCCGCGCAAGCGGCATCGTCCCCGGACGACAAGGCAGCCATCAGCGTCAAGGACCTGCGCAAGTGTTTTGGCGATCACGAGGTGCTCAAGGGCATTTCGCTGGAAGCCCACAAGGGCGATGTGATTTCGATCCTCGGCTCCTCGGGGTCCGGCAAGAGCACGATGCTGCGCTGCATCAATCTCCTGGAGACCCCGGATTCCGGCGAAGTGCGCGTGGATGGCGAGCTCATCCGGATGAAGCGGGGCCGCGACGGCCACCAAATGCCGGCCGACATCCGCCAGGTGGAGCGGATCCGCGCCAACCTCGCCATGGTTTTCCAGAGCTTCAATCTCTGGTCGCACATGACCGTGCTGGAAAACCTCGTCGCCGCGCCGACGCATGTGCTGAAGCGGCCGCGCGCGGAGTGCCTGGAGCAGGCCGAGGCATTGCTGAAGCGCGTCGGCATCTGGGAGCGCCGCAACTACTATCCGCCGCATATGTCGGGCGGCCAGCAGCAGCGCGCTGCGATCGCCCGCGCGCTGGCGATGAATCCCAAGGTGATGCTGTTCGACGAGCCGACATCCGCGCTCGATCCGGAACTGGTCGGCGAGGTGCTGCGCGTCATGCGCTCGCTTGCCGAAGAAGGGCGCACCATGCTGGTCGTGACCCATGAAATGGGCTTTGCCCGCGACGTGTCGAGCAAGGTGATGTTCCTGCACAAGGGCGAAGTGGATTCGGCCGGCGAGCCGAAGGAGATGTTCGCCAGGCCGCCGACGCCGCAGTTCAAGCAGTTCATCGCCAACTTCAACAAGTGAAGACGGACCTTGCTCGGCACCAAGATGCGCTGAGATTCAGGTCAGGCCGAGCCGAAAGTGGTGGCTTCCGAGAACCGGAGCGGAGCGTACTTAAGTACGTGAGCACCGGAAGCGCAGGGAGCCGCTACTTGTAGGCCGGGCTCACCTGAATATCAGCATATCTTAGATCATGTCCGACAGGTCGGAGAACGCCATCGCCTTGCGCAGCACCTCGGCAAAGCGTTCGCCGGCGACCTCCTTGTCGCCGCCATTGTCGATCGACGTGATGTCCGGTCCTGTCAGCTTGACGTTCGTGCTGCGCGCCAGGCGGGCAAGCACTTCGCCGCGTGATTCGCGGCCGCGCGCCGCCAGCCGTTCCGCGAGGATCTCCGGCGCCGCGGTGATCTCGACCACGGCCAGATTGGCGTAGCGTTCGCGCAGCGCCGGGATGACCGCGCGCGACACGTTGGCGACCGCCACGTGGCCGTTCGCCACGGCCCAGTCGACATCGGCCGGCAGGCCATAGCGCAGGCCATGCGCGTCCCAGCACAGCGAGAAGGCGCCGTCGGCCTCCGCTTCGGCGAAGGCGGCGTCGGCCAGCGTGTCGTGGTCTTCGCTTGCCGTGTCGCTCGGCCTGGTGATGACGCGGCGCACGAATTCCAGCCGCGTCTCGCCGGCGAAGCGCGCCTTGGCGTAGCCGATCAGCGTATCCTTGCCGGCGCCGCTCGGTCCCACCACCGCGACGAAGACGCCGTTGCGGATCGGCAGGCTCTCGGCCAGCTCGCGCTCGATGAGGGCCGAGACCATCATGCGACCCGGCGGCCCTGGCGCCACACGGTGCGCACGACCGGCACATGGTCGTCGACGCGCACCCGCACCAGGTCCGCGCGGCGGCCCGGCTCGATGACACCGCGATCGATAAGGCCGATGGCTTCGGCCGGGTTCTTCGACACCATGGCGACCGCCTGCGGCAGCGAGATGCCCTCGACGACATCGCCGAGGAAGAAGGCCGACTGGATCAGGCTGAAGGGGATATAGTCGGACGACAGGATGTCGAGCAGGCCGTCGGCGGCAAGCGTGCGCGCCGAGACGTTGCCGGAATGCGAAGCGCCGCGCATGACGTTCGGCGCGCCCATCAGCACGCCGAGCCCTGCCGCCTTGGAGGCCTTGGCCGCCTCTTCCGTCGTCGGGAACTCGGCGACGCGCACGCCCTGCTCGATTGCTTCTTCGACATGGCCGGCGGTCGCGTCGTCATGGCTCGCCAGCACGATGCCGCGCTCCTGGCAGGCGGCCGAGATGAAGACGCGGTTCGGACCGGAATTGCGGGCCGATTCCGCCATCCGCTTCTCGCAGAATTTCTTGAAATCCTGGTCCGTCAGCTTCAGCTTGCGCTGGTAGTAGTAGGCATAGGTCTCGAGGTTGACGAACTGGCGCTGTCCAGGCGCATGGTCCATCAGCGAGGCAAGTTTCACCCGGTCGTCGGTCTCGAAATTGGCGAAAGCCTCGAGGCAGTCCGGCGCCGAGACCTCGCAGCGCAGATGGATGAAATGGTCGGCCCTGAGCCGGTCCTGGCGCACGCTGTCCTCGATCGCGTCGGCCAGCTTGCGAACGTCGTCGGACTTCAGGTCGGCGTCCTCGTCCATGCCGACGCGCAAGGCGTCGAGCACGGTGGTGATGCCGGCGGTCGCGACCTGGGCGTCATGCGCAAGCACGGCGGCGATCGGATTCCAGCGCACTTTCGGGCGCGGCGCGTAATGGCCTTCGAGATGGTCGGTGTGAAGCTCGACGAGGCCCGGAATGATGTAGTCGCCGCCCATGTCCTCCCCGGTGCGGGCAGCGCCCGGTTCGACGGCGGCGATCAGGCCGTCGCGCAACAACAGCGAGCCCTCGACGATTTCGTCCGGCAGCACGATGCGGGCATTGGTGAGAACGGTTTCGGCGGTCATCTCAGGCGGTCCTATCTCGAGCGGTCAATCAGAGCAATTCCAGGAAAAGTGCCTTGCGGTTTTCCGTCCGGAATTGCGTAAACAAAGAGACAGGCGGTTCAGCGTTTCCGCTGACCCGCCCTAAGCGGTCTTGCGGGCCGGGCCGTGGCCAAGCGCATGATGGGAAAGCACCATGAACGGGGCGCCGGGCTCGCTTTCGACGAACAATGTCAGCGCATCCACCGGCACCGGCTGCCGCAGCACGTCGGCAAACAGGCCGTCTATCGCTGCGCGAAGACGTGGGCTTTCCTGTGGCCCGACGCGCCCCGACAGCGTCATGTGGAAACGGAAAGTGTCGAAAACATATGGGTAGCCCCATTGGCAAAGGTTGCGGAACTCGTCCGGCTTCAGCGAATCTGGGCTGCGGCGCTCGATCTCGGCCTCGGTCAATGGCGCACGGAAGCCGTCGAAGGCGCGCACGACCTCGCCGGCGAAATCGTTGATCGGGGCGAACGCGGTTTCGGGCACCAGGGCGAAGAAATCGTCGATCTGGCCGACCACGAGGCGCGGGATGACGACTGGCGGCGTGGCTTCGGCGAAGCTGTCGAGAGCGGCGCGCAGCGAAGCTTCCGTCTCGTCCGGCGCCAGCCGGAACGGCGCCTTCAGCGTCGCGTGGAACCCGTAGCGCCTGGCGGAGGCGGTATGGAAGGCGACTTCCGCGGCCGACAGATCGCCCACGGCCTCGACCGGTCGCGTCGCCGCGCCAAACGGGTCGCGGCCCAGCCAGTTGGCGGCAATGCGCGCCAGCTTCTCGTCCTGTCCCGGAGTGTAGTAGATGGCGTAGCGCATGGGCATTCCTCGTCAAGCGCGCTGCGCGCCCCGAAAGGAATATGCGACGCGCTTCAAGTCATTGTCTTGGCAAGTCGTGGCCCAAAAACGCCGGAGCGTTTGCGGCGACATGCACCGGAACCGCTGCCATAGGTGATTTCCATGACGGATTGACGAAGCTTTCGTGGGTTTTCGAAGGCAAGTCCAGCCGCAAGGTCGTTAGCCGACGATTTCTGTTAACTGGACCAACGGCTTTGCCGAACTGCTTGATCAGGCCTTCATCAGCCACTCGTGCTCGGCCGCGTTGTGGAATTTCCACGTCCGCTTCGGTCCGGCCATGACATTGAGGTAATAGAGGTCGTAGCCGTGGCAGGCCGCGCAGGGGTGATAGCCCTTCGGCACCAGCACGACATCGCCGTCCTCGATCGCCATCGCCTCGTCCAGCTCGCGCACGCCGTTGCGGTCGGCGTCGGTGTAGACGCGCTGAAAGGCAAAGCCCTGCGGCGGGTTGAGCCGGTGGTAATAGGTCTCCTCGAGATAGGATTCCGCCGGCAGATTGTCCTGGTCGTGCTTGTGCGGCGGATAGCTCGAGGTGTGGCCGCCGGGCGTGATGACCTCGACCACCAGCAGCGAATCCGCCGGCTTGCCCTCGGGCAGGATGTTGGTGACGTAGCGCGTGTTGGTGCCCTTGCCGCGCACCTCCTGGCCGAGATCGTCTGGTCCGATGACGCGCACCGGCAGGCCGCCGCTTAAGCCCGGCGCCGAGCAGACGGCAAGCTCCAGTTCGGTATCGGCCGTCACGGACCAATCAGCGCCTTCCGGCACATAGACCGACCAAGGCTTGCCTTCGAAGGGCGACATGCGCTCGCCGAGCAGGCCGAGGTCCTTGCCGCCGGCCGATGCCTTGCCCTTGCCGGTGACGAAGACCAGGCAGACCTCGCGCTCGCCGGTCTTGCCGGACGCCGTCTCGCCCGCTTTAAGCCGATGCAGATCGAAGCCAACATAGGTCCAGCCGGCGCTTTGCGGCGTGACGTGAGCGACGTGGCCGTGGCCCTTATCGGCCTTGACGAGCAGTTTCGACATTTTTGTCTCCTAATTCCTGGGCGCTTCGATTTTCAGGCCTGCTTGCAGGATTTCATCGTTCATTGGACTATCGTGAAAACCGTGGAGATTGGCCGGTTCCTCTCAACTTCGTCATCCTAGGGCGGAGCAGGAGCGAAGCTCCGTCGCGGAGACCCTAGGATCCATTCCATTCCCTCAGTCGAAGAGTGCAGCGGAGCAGAATTCTGCACCGCAGCGGCTGCTTCGAAGTCACGGAATGGATCCTCGGGTCTGCGCCGCGTCGCTTCGCTCCTTGCTTCGCCCGTGGATGACGAAGCGAAAGATGTTTCAGCCAATCGCTAATGCATCCGATGCGCCATGCGCGCTGTCCGATCCGTGAACCCTCCACCCCATCGACCGCTTCATTCCCTCGGCTCGGCCGGTGGCTTGGTCTCGTCGGCCGGCTTGTAGAGGTAGAAAAACTGCCATACCGCATAACCGGCGAAGCCGAGCGCGATGACGCCCCAGAACGGCGTGCCGGAGGCGAATTCGATCGCCGACCAGACCAGGCAGACCGCGACGACGGCGATGCGGCGCCACAGCGGCCGGAAGAAGGGGTGCTCATAGTCTTTCATCGCGCCAATCCAGGATTTGCCCAAAGCGCATCAGATAGACCGAGTGCCCAGACTAATCCATCATTCATGACCAATCCACCGTTCAGGCCGGAAAACCCTGCGTTTCGACCGTGTAGCCGGCGGCCGTCATCACCCGCATCAACTCCTTGTGGCCGACCTGAGCCATCTTGAGCGGCGGGTTCTTCTTCGGATCCTGCTCGGCTTCCACGACGAACCAACCCTCATAGCCATGATCGGCGAACCGCTGGACGATGGCGCCGAAATCGAGCGAGCCGTCGCCCGGCACGGTGAAGGCGCCGAGCGCCACGGCATCGAGGAAGGACTGTTTTGAGCGGTCGAGCCCGTCGATGACGCCCATGCGCACGTCCTTCACATGGACATGGTTGATGCGCTTGTGGTGGTTGTCGATGGCGCGCAGCACGTCGCCGCCGGCAAAGGCCAGATGGCCGGCATCGAGCAAAAGCGGAATGCCTTCGCCGGAATGGCGCATGAACGCGTCGAGTTCCGGCTCGGTCTCGACCACCGCCGCCATGTGATGGTGGTAGGAAAGCGGCATGCCCTGCTCGGCGCACCATTCGCCGAATTCGGTGACGCGGCGGCCATAGGCCTTCATCTCGTCGCCGGTAAGCGTCGGCTTGGTGGCCAAGGGTTTCGAACGATCGCCCTGGATGGAGCGGCCGACCTCGCCATAGACGATGCAGGGCGCGTCGACCGCCTTGAACAGGTCGATCATCGGCTGGATGCGGTCCTTGTTCCTCGCCATGTCCTCATTGACCAGCGTGCCGGAGAACCAGCCGCCGCAAAGCGTGACGTCGGCTGCTTTCAGGATCGGCAGCATCACCTTCGGATCGTTGGGGAAGCGGCGGCCCATCTCCATGCCGGTGAAGCCTGCCGAACGCGACTGGCGCAGACACTCCTCCAGCGACACGTCATCGCTCAGTTCCACGAGATCGTCGTTCCACCACGCGATGGGGGACATGCCCAGTTTGGCTTTCAAGTCTTCGCTCCGATGTCAGTTCATTATGAGGCGGACGCCGGCTCAGCCTTGCCGGCTGTCCACGGCTTCCTCGTATTTCTTGCGCGCGGCGTTGACCTGGGGCCGCGCGGAGACTTCCGGCACGGCGACATCCCACCAATGGCCGCCGGCATCGGTCGAAACCAGCGGATCGGTGTCGATGACCAGCACCGTCGTCTTGTCGTTGTTCTTTGCCTTGGCCAGCGCCGTCTCCAGTTCCGCGATCGACGCCACCTTCTCGGCGACGGCGCCGAGGCTCGCCGCATGGGCGGCGAAGTCGACGTCGGGCATCACCTCGTGGCGGGCGTCCTTCAGCAAATTGTTGAAGTTGGCGCCGCCGGTCGCCATCTGCAGCCGGTTGATGCAGCCGTAGCCGCGATTGTCGAGCAGCACGATGGTGAGCTTCAGGCCAAGCATGACAGAGGTGGCGATCTCGGAATTGAGCATCAGATAGGAGCCGTCGCCGACCATGACGACGACCTCCTGGTCGGGCCTTGCCATCTTGACGCCGAGCCCGCCGGCGATCTCGTAGCCCATGGTCGAGAAGCCGTATTCTGCATGGTAGGAGCCCGGCGCGCCGGCCTGCCAGAGCTTGTGCAATTCGCCGGGCAGGCCGCCGGCGGCATGCAGCAGCGTCACATCGGAGCCCATCGCCCGCTGCACGGCGCCGATCACCTGCGCGTCGGAAGGATAGGCCGCGTTGGTCGAGGCCGTTACCTTGGCGGCGGCGGCCTGCCATTCCGTCTTGCCCTCCAGCGCATTGTCGGTCCAGGCGGCCGGCGCCTTCCAGCCCTTCAGCGCGGAAGCCAATTCGGCCAGACCCTCGGCGGCATCGGCGACCAGCGGCGATGCCCAGTGCTTGCCGGCGTCGAAAACCTGGGTGTTCAGGCCGATGATGGTGCGGCCGGCATTCTTGAACAGCGCCCAGGAGCCGGTTGTGAAATCCTGCAGCCTGGTGCCGACGGCGAGCACGACATCGGCTTCCTCGGCCAACCGGTTGGCGGCTGAGGTGCCGGTGACGCCGACGGCGGCCATGTTGAGCGGATGATCGTCCGGCAGCGAGGACTTGCCCCCTTGCGTCTCGCAAACCGGGATACCGGCGCCCTGCACCAGCTTCGCCAGCTCTCCGGAAGCCTGCGAGTAGAGGACGCCACCGCCGGCGATCACCAGCGGCTTCTTGGCGCCCTTCAACGCCGCGACGGCGGCGACCAGTTCATTGCGGTCGGGCCGCAGTCTGCGCGGCGTCCAGACGCGTTCGGCAAACAGGCTTTCGGGATAATCATAGGCCTCGGCCTGCACGTCCTGGCAGAGCGAGAGCGTGACCGGGCCGCATTCGGCCGGATCGGTCAGCACCTGCATGGCGCGGTTCAGCGCCGGGATGATCTGCTCCGGCCGCGTGATGCGGTCGAAATAGCGCGATACCGGGCGGAAACAGTCGTTGACGGTCGCCGTACCGTCGGAAAAATCCTCGGCCTGCTGCAGCACCGGATCGGGCAGGCGGTTGGCGAAGACGTCGCCGGGCAAAAACAGGACAGGCAACCGGTTTACATGCGCGAGTGCCGCTGCCGTCACCATGTTGAGCGCGCCGGGGCCAATCGAGGTGGTCGCTGCCATGAAGCGGCGGCGGAAATTCGCCTTGCCATAGGCGATCGCCGCATGCGCCATCGCCTGCTCGTTATGGGCGCGGAAGGTCGGCAGCTCGTCGCGCACCTGATAGAGCGCCTCACCGACGCCGGCGACATTGCCATGGCCGAAGATCGCCCAGACGCCGCCGAAGATCGGCACCGTCTTCCCGTCGATCTCGGTCATTTGCCGGCTGAGAAAGCGGGTTAGCGCCTGCGCCATGGTCAGGCGAACGGTCTTGCTCATTGTCGTTTCCTCCGCAATTCTTCAGCGGTCTTCTTATGCGGCCTTGCGGCCGCGCGCGGCAAGCCACGCCTCGGTCAGCTGCTCGAAGCGCGCGGCCATGTCGGCCACCGCTTCGTCATCCGACATCCTGCCGGCCAGCCATTGTTCGGCGGCGTTGATGAAGATGGTGCGGCCGACGGCAAAACCTTTGACGATCGGCGCGTTGGCGGTTGCCGCGAAGGCCGCGACCAGCTCGTCCTGTGGCGCTTCGAGCCCGAGCAGCACGACGCCGCGGCACCAGGGATCGTTCCTGACGATCACCTGTTCGATCTTCGCCCAGGCGCCCGCCGAAGCCTGCGGCTCGAGCTTCCACCAGTCCGGCTTGATGCCCAGCGCATAGAGCTCCTCCAGCGCGCGCGGAACGGTGGTGTCGTCGAGCTTGCCATGCTTGCCGGCGATGATCTCGACCAGCAGTTCCCGGCCGACTTTCCGTGCCGCCTCGAACAAAGCGCGCAGCTTCTGCTGCTGCTCGACTTTGAGCGCTTCCGGGTCGTCCGGGTGGTAGAAGCACAGGCATTTGATGCAATGGTCGACCGGCCATTCGGTGAGCTGCGAGCCGATATCCTGCGAGAACTCGAAGCGCAGCGGCCGCGATCCGGGCAATTCGACGGGACGCCCGAGCCAGGCGAAGGGATGGCGTGCGAATTCGAACATCGCGTCGCGCCCGTATTTCTCGTCGATCAGCATGCCGTAGCCGTCGCGGCCGGCGGCGGCTTTTGCCGCCGCCTTGACGGTGAGCACCTTGAAGTCTGGGATGCGCGAAACGTCGGCGCCGACCTTGGCGGCAACGTCTTCGAGCTGGACACGATGGTCGCAGGCCAAAGCCATCAGCGAGGGGATATCGCGCCGCCGCGTCGTCGCCCAATGGATGTGGTTGATCGCCTCGTCCTTGCGCAGCGCCAGGTGCTTGCTGCCGTGCTTCAGGAAGAACTGCAGCTCCTCGAAGGTCGGGTATTCCGGCGCGCAAAGCAGGCGCGACACGGCGAAGGCGCCGCAGGCATTGGCCCAGGTCGCGGCGGTGGCAAAACTCTCGCCGCCCAGCCAGCCACGCAGGAAGCCGGACATGAAGGCGTCGCCGGCGCCCAGCACATTGTAGATCTCGATCGGGAAACCCTTGCCGACGATGCCGTCCTCTAGGTCGTCGCTGATCGGGCCGTCATAGACGATGCAGCCCTTGGCGCCGCGCTTGAGCACGATGGTGGCCGACGACAGCGCGCGGATCGTCTTCAGCGCGCTCAGGCAATCGTCGGCGCCCGACGCGATCATGATCTCCTCCTCGGTGCCGACGATGAGATCGCAATCCGGCAGCACCGTCTTCAGCTGCGCCGAGACGCGGTCGGATTTGACATAGCGCTCGAAACCCTCGGCATGGCCGGCAAGGCCCCAGAGGTTCGGGCGGTAATCGATATCGAACACGACCTTGCCGCCCTTGGCCTTCATCAGGCGGATCGCCTTGCGCTGCGCGGCATCCGAATTGGGCCGCGAGAAATGCGTGCCGGTGACGACGACCGAACGTGCCGAGGCGATGAAGGCTTCGTCGATGTCTTCTTCGGCAAGCGCCATGTCGGCGCAGTCGGAGCGGTAGAAGATCATCGGCGAGACGCCTTCGCTCTCGACCGAAAGCAGCACCAGCGCCGTCAGCCGTTGCTTGTCGGTCTTCAGCCCGTCGACCGACACGCCCTCGCGCCGAAGCTGCTCGCGGACGAAGCGGCCCATCTGCTCGTCGCCGACGCGCGTCAGCAGCGCCGAGCGCAGGCCGAGCCTTGCCGTGCCGACGGAAATATTGGCCGGACAGCCGCCGACCGACTTGGCGAAAGAGGCGATGTCCTCCAGCCGCGAGCCGATCTGCTGGCCATAGAGATCGACCGAGGCGCGGCCGATGGTGATGACGTCGAGCGGCGGGTATTTCCCTTCCACGGCTTCGCCCATTCGAACCTCCCATCGGCCTTGTTGGATAGAGCAGCGTCGTTTTGGACAGCACGCGCCAGCGACGGCGTGGTGTCGTCAATATGAAATATTAATTCCAATCTACAGTCAATATGGAATGAGCGTTCCCATGCCGAAAAGCGCTCCTCGGCGAGGCTCAGCCCTTGCGCCGGCGCCCGGCTTCGCGGCGCTTCTCGCCGACGGCGACGGTCAGCGCCATGGCCAGCGCCATCGTTGCCGAGATCGAGCGGAAACCGCCGAAATCGGCCTCGGCGACCTCGAACCAGACCTTGGCGAACTGCGCCAGCGGCGAGAAGGACGAGTCGGTGATGGCCACGATCGGCACGCCCTGTTCCGCGATCGAGCGTGTCTCGTCGATGGTTGCCGGCGCGTAAGGCGAGAAGCTGATGGCGATGACGGCGTCGCGCGGCGTGGCGAAGCCGATCATCTCGGCGTTGAGCCCTGCGGCCGATTCCACCAGCTGGTTGCGGATCTTGAGCTTGCCCAGCGCATAGGCGATGTAGGACGCCACCGGATAGGATCGGCGCTTGGCCAGAACATAGATCGTCTCGGCTTTCGCCAGAAGCGCCACCGCTTCTTCGAAATGCGCGTCGTTGAGCGCGCGAGAAATATCGCCCAGCGAGGTGCTGGCGGCGGCGACGAAGCCGTCGAAGATCGCCCGATGCCCGCCGCCGTCCTCGGCCTTGGCGCGCAGCGCCGCCAGCCGCTCGTCATAGGAGGAGTTGCGTTCGCGCAGCCGCTCGCGGAAAACCTGCTGCAGGCTGGTGAATCCGTCGAAGCCGAGCTGCTGGGCAAAACGGATCAGCGTCGAGGGCTGAACGCCGGCCGAGGCCGCGATGCTTGCCGCCGTGCCGAAAGCGATGTCGTCGGGGTTGTCGAGCGCATAGGCGGCGATCTGCGCGATGCGCTTGGGCAGGCTCGCGCGCCTGTCCAGGATCGTCGCGCGCAGCGTTTCGAAATCGCGAGGCACCCGTTCGTCCATCGTCGCTCCGCCCACGCCCATAAGGTTTGCCCCTCTCCTGCCTCATCATAACGAGTTCGCGCAAGAACACCATAAAAAATGATTTGGATGTTCCATTCTTTACCAAAATGGACTAATTCATCCACATCAGTATTTCCCCGGAGCGATTCCGCTTTCACGCAACCGCTCCATCTGTTTGTTGACGCAATTCCGGACGGAAAACCGCTCGGCACTTTTCCTGGAATTGCTCTGGCGCGGAGACAATCGACATGGTCGGAGTGGGCCTCATCGGCACGGGCTTCATGGGCAAGTGCCACGCCATCGCCTGGAATGCGGTGGGCACGGTCTTTCCCGATGTCGAGAAGCCGAAACTGGTGCATCTGGGCGAGGTGAATGACGAGCTTGCCCGGCGCAAGGCCGGCGAATTCGGCTTCGCAAAAGGCTCCGGCGACTGGCGCGCCGTGGTCGAGGATCCGGACGTCGAAATCGTCTCGCTGACCACGCCCAACCAGTTCCACCCCGAAATGGCGATCGCCATCCTCGAAGCCGGCAAACATCTGTGGTGCGAGAAGCCGATGGCGCCGAGTTTCGCCGAGGCCGAGACCATGGCCGCCGCGGCCAAGCAATCCGGCAGGGTCGCCGTGCTCGGCTACAACTACATCCAGAACCCCGCCATCCGCCACATCGGCGCGCTGTTGGCGGAAAAGATCATCGGCGACGTCAACCTCGTGCGCATCGAGATGGACGAGGATTTCATGGCCGACCCGGAAGCGCTGTTCTTCTGGAAGCACGAGGCTTCGTCCGGTTATGGCGCGCTCGACGATTTCGCCGTCCATCCGCTGTCGCTGATCAAGGCGCTGTTCGGCCGTGTTTCCCGCGTCATGTGCGACATGGTCAAACCCTATGCCGACCGCAAGACCGCTTCCGGCGCCCGCCGCGCGGTCGAGACCTACGACATCGCCAGCGTCTTGATGCATCTGGAAAACGGCGTTGCCGGCACGCTCATGGTCAATCGCTCGGCCTGGGGCCGCAAGGGCCGCATCGCCATCCAGATTTTCGGCTCGAAGGGCTCGATCCTCTACGACCAGGAGCGGATGAACGAATTCCAGCTCTACCTCACCGCCGACCGGCCGACCGAACAGGGCTACCGCACCGTCCTGGTCGCGCCGCACCACAAGCCTTACGATTCCTTCCTGCCGGCGCCCGGCCACGGCCTCGGCTTCAACGACCTCAAGATGATCGAATGCCGCGAGCTCTTGATGCGCATCGCCGGCAGGCCGGCCCGCATCATCGACTTCGACGAGGGGCTGGAGATCGAGCGCACCGTGCATGCCATGGCGCGCTCGTTCCAGGAGCAGCGCTGGGTCGATGTGAGACAGGGCAGCGGGCAAGGCGTCACGCCTTAGAATCGGGCCGGCTCGAAGCGGCCGGACTTAGCCGAGGCAAGTGCTGCCTCGCACAGGATCATCGCCTTGCGCCCGTCCGCCGCACCGACCGCAGGCTTCCGCCCTGCGGCGACCGACTGGATGAAATGGTCGATCTCCGCCTCGTAGGATTGGGCATAGCGCTCGACGAAGAAATAAAGCGGCCGGTCTGCGGCGATCCCGTTCTCGCCGCTGAGACTGACAGAGGTCGGGGTGCGATTGCCGGCCTGCAGCATGCCCTTCGAGCCATGCACCTCGATGCGCTGGTCGTAGCCATAGACGGCGCGCACGCTGTTGTTGATGTGGCACTGCCGGCCTGACGCGGTGCGCAGGATGAACATCGCCGTGTCGTAATCGCCGAGTTTTGCGTAGTAGGGCGCGACCAGCGACGATCCGGTCGCGAAGAGCTCCACCGGCTCTTCGCCGAGCAGGAAACGCGCCATGTCGAAATCATGGATGGTCATCTCGCGGAACACGCCGCCGCCGCCGGCCAGCGCCTCCTCGGTCTCCGCCTCCGGGTCGCGGCTGGTTATGATCACCTGCTCGACCGCGCCGATCTCGCCGGCCTCGATCCTTCGCTTCACGGCGGCGAAGGACGGATCGAAGCGCCGGTTGAAGCCGATCTGCAGCGGCACCCCGGCCTTCTCGACCACCGCCAGGCACTGGTCGGTGCGGGCGATGTCGAGGTCGATCGGCTTTTCGCAGAAGATCGCCTTTCCCTTGGCGGCGGCCTCGACGATCAGGTCGGCATGGGTGCGGGTGGCGGAAGCGATCACCACGGCCTTGATCGACGGGTCGTTCATCACGGTTGCGGTGTCGGCGATCTCGGCGCCTGTTCCGGTGGCGATGCGCTCAGCCGCGTCGCGGCGCGGGTCGACGATAGTGCGCAGGCGCACCCCCGGATGCCGGGCAAGGTTTTTCGCATGCACCGAGCCGATCAGCCCGGCGCCGAACAATGCGGCGTCGATCATTTTTCTACCTTCTGTAATGCCTCAGTGAGTAGCCGCTTCCGCGCCGGATCCCGGCTTGGTGAAGCGCTCCAGTTCCTGCTGCAATTCGCGGATCTCGCGGCCGCCGGCCATCATGTCGAGCACCTCCTTCTCGGTGATCTCGCCCTTGCGGAACGTGCCGAGCGAACGGCCGCGGTTGAGCATGGTGAAGACATCGCCGATCGGATAGGCGTGGTGGATGTTGTGGGTGATGAAGATGACGGCGAGCCCACGCTGGCGCGCCTGCGCCACATAGCGCAGCACGATCGAGGCCTGGTGGACGCCGAGCGCCGAGGTCGGCTCGTCGAGGATCAGCACCCGCGCCCCGTGATAGACGGCGCGCGCGATCGCCACGCATTGCCGCTCGCCGCCGGAAAGCGTGCCCACCGCCTGCTGCGGGTCGCGCACATTGATGCCGATCTTGCCGAGCTCGTCATAGACGATGGCATCGGCCGCCTTCATGTCGATACGCCTGGCGGGTCCCCAGCCCTTCACCGGCTCGCGTCCGAGGAAGAAGTTGCGGGTGATGCTCATCAGCGGGATCATCGACAGGTCCTGGAAGACGGTGGCGATGCCAGCGTCCAGCGCCTGCCTTGGTGAAGAAAAAGTCACCGGCTTGCCGTCGACATACATCTGGCCTTCGCTCGGCGTGTGCACGCCCGACAGCGTCTTGATCAGCGTCGACTTGCCGGCGCCGTTGTCGCCGAGCAGGCAGTGGACCTCGCCCGCATGCGCGGCGAAAGACATGTCGCGCAGCGCCGTCACCGAGCCGAAGCGGCGGGTGACGTTGCGCAGTTCGATGAGCGGAACGGGCTCGGCCATCTGTCAGCGCGCCTCCGTCGCCTTGCGGCGCACGTAATTGTTGACCAGCACGGCGATCAGCAGCATCGAGCCGAGGAAGACCTGGAACCAGTCGGTGTCGATGCCGGTGTAGAAGATGCCCATCTCCACCGTGCCGAAGATCAGCGCGCCGAACATGGCGCCGATCGCCGAGCCGTAGCCGCCGGTGAGCAGGCAGCCGCCGATCACCGCCGCGATGATCGCCTGGAACTCCTTCTGCGTGCCGCGCAGCGTGTCGGCGGAGCCGGCTTCCAGCACCTGGATGACGGCGAACAGCGTCGCCGACAGCGCCGTGCCGATGAACAGCAGGATCTTCACCCGGTCGACCGGCACGCCGACATTGCGCGCCGCGCGGTCGTCGCCGCCGACGGCGAACACCCAGTTGCCGAAGCGCGTCTTGACCAGCAGCCATGTGGCGAAGGCGGTCACCGCCACCCACCACAGGATCGACATCGACAGGCCCTGCACCATCGCCGAGCCGTCGGGCCGGGCGTCGATCACGCCATGCGAGGCGAGCCAGGCGAAGACCGGCGCGCCGAACTTGCCGCCGAACAGCCAGACCACGAAGCTGCCTTCCTGGCCGTCGGTGATATAGGGAATCTGCGTGCGCCCGGTGACGGTGCGCGTGATGGCCAGCGTCAGCCCGCGCAGGATGAACAGGCCTGCCAGCGTTACGATGAAGGAGGGCAGCCTTGTGCGCACCACAAGGACGCCGTTCAAAGCGCCGACGATGATGGCGATGACGAAGGCGATAGCCACCGCCGCGGGGATCGACAGCCCGAACTGGGTGACGCAAAGCCCGATTGTGACGCTGGCAAAGCCGATCATCGAACCCAGCGACAGGTCGAACTCGCCGCCGATCATCAGAAGCGCGACCGCCGCGGCAAGGATGCCGAGCTGCGCCGACACCTGCAGGAAATTGGCGATGCCGGCCATCGAGAACAGGCCGCTATTGCCGGCTGTGATGCCGAAAGCGAGGAAGACGATGACCGTGCCGGTGATGGCGCCGAGCTCCGGCCGCCGCATCAGGCGCACCAGCCTTCGCGAAACGGGCTTCGGCTCGGGTGGATGGGCCGGGTTCAGTGCATCGGTCAAGATCGTCATCCCAATAAGCGTCCAGGGCACCCCAGGAAAAATCCGAAGCGGCAGGTTCGGCGGCTTCGCCTTGGCTTCCGTCCGGATTCCGTGTCCAACAAGTGCCCGCCGGCCAGAGCATGATGCCGAAAAGTGGTGAAGCGGTTTTCAGGCGACATCACGCTCTATCTTAGAGCGCCGGCGAGCCATTATAGCATCAGCGGATGCCGGCCTTGCTGAGATCGCGCACGGCGGCCGCGTCATCCTTCATGATGAAGGACGGACCGGTGCGCACGGCGGATGTCGGGAAGGTCTTGTACATCGCCTTGTTGGTCAGGAAGACGACGGGATAATAGCCCATCATATATTGCTGGTTGTCGATGCCGAACATCATCGTGCCCTTGGCTACGGCATCGAGGATCTCGGGCGACAGGTCGAACGTGCCGATCTTGTAGTTGCCGATCGTGCCGGCATCCGAAAACATCTTGAGCAGCGGCGCCGCGACGGTCGGGCCGAGCGTCAGCACGCCGGTGACGTCCGCATGCGCGGTGAGATAGCCTTCGACGCGGCGCGTCACGTCGGTCGGGTCCATCGTGGCCGCGACCACGTCGGAGGAGCCGCCGCTCTTCTTCAGCCCGTCATTATAGCCTTCGCAGCGCTTGTCGAGGCTGACATTGCCGACTTCGTGGTTGATGCAGATGCCCTTCTTGACGCCGGCCTTGGCCATGATCTCGCCGGCCTTGACGCCATTGTCGTATTCCGAGCCGCCGCCGACGAAGAGGTCGAGGCCCCAAGGCTCCACCGCTTCCTCGCCGCTGTCGATGACCACCACCGGAATGCCGGCGGCCTTGGCCGCTTCCACCGGCGCCTTCAGCGCGTCCATGTCGGGGATGGAGACGACCAGCCCGTCCGGCTTGGACGCGGTCGCCGCCTCGATCATGCGCGCCATGCGCACCACGTCGAAGGTTTCCGGCGCCTGGTATTCGACCTTGACGCCGAGCTGCTGGGCGGCGGCCTGCATGCCGTTCTTCACCACGCTCCAATAGACGTCGTTGGCCTGGCCGTGGGTGACGAAGACGATGCGCACATCGCTTTCCTTCTTCACCTGGGCTGGCGCAGGCAGAATGCCGACGCCGGCAAAAGCAAGCGAGAGCGCCGCGGCGCCGAGCACATTCCGGATCGAGAATAAGGCACTCATAGTGGTTCTCCTCAGTTGTGGTTGTGTTCCCAAGTATTGGCCTCGACCCTCCCTGGTCAGGCCATTTCGTCATGATTGCAGGTCTCTCCTTGCGGGCATGATCATGCCCGGAAATCCCGGAGCGAGCCGCGGCGGATGGACAATCCTTCCACGAAGGCCATGAAGTCCGGGTCTGGAAGCAGGTCGAATTCGTCGATGCGGATCTGCGCCGAGTTGGGTTCGATCTCCTCGATCTCGCCCGGCGCATTGGCGTGCAGGCAAAGGAAATTGAGCCCTTCGCCGATCTGGTTGAACAGGGCCTCATAGCGCGCGCGGGCCGGCTGGTTGCGATGCCAGGGCGTTTCCAGCACGGCGCTCGCCAGCGTCTCGCCGGCTTGCTCCAGCCGTTTCCCCGGCGCGGCATAGACGCCGTCGTCCAGCTTGCCCAGATTATGGATCGGTCCGTAGACCGTAATACTTTTCGGAAACAAAGTCGGCAGGCCGTAGTCGATGCCGACCGCTGCATAGCGGTCGACGAATTCCGGCGAGAACACCGCGCCCATATGGCCGTCGATATGGGTGAGCGAGAGCCCGGCGGCCAATGCCGCGTCGATCTGCGCCCGCATCTCGGCCTCCACGGCTTCCGGCTCGCCCTTGGCGCGCAATTCCGGCACGGAGCGGAACAGATAGCCGTCGCTATCGACGATGCCCGACGCCTGGCTCGCCTTGGTCAGCGGCCGCCAGCGGTAATATTTCTTCTCGGAGGTCAGCGTGATGTGGACGCCGAGATTGAGCGAAGCGTCTTTCGCGCCTTCTTCGGCGATCTCGAGGAACCACGGGCAAGGCACCATCACCGAGCCGCTGTCGACCGCGCCGGCGCGCTTCAGCTTCAGATAGGCGACATTGGCGCCGTGGCACATGCCGACATCGTCGATGTTGATGACGACCTTGCGTTCAGCCGGCATGGCGGACCTCGTTTGCGCGCTCGTGCACGTAGAAGCCCGCGCCTTGCGCCAATCGCTTCAGATTGCGGTAGCCCATCGTGGCATAGGTCAAGGGGTGCGCCTTGGCCGGATCCTGCTCGGCTTCGACCACCAGCCAGCCGGAATAGCCCTGGTCGGCGAGGATCTTCAGCAGCGTCGGATAGTCGATCGCGCCGTCGCCCGGCACGGTGAAGATGCCTTCCATCACCGCGCCCATGAAGCTCATGTCGGCGTCGCGCGCCTTCTTCAGCGCCGCCGGGCGCACATCCTTGCAATGCACATGCACGACGCGCTCGACATGCCGGCGCAGCAATCGCTCCGGGTCGCCGCCCGAAAAGGCGCAGTGCCCGGTATCGTAAAGCAGGCCGACCGCCTCGCCGGTTGTGTGCATCAACCTGTCGATCTCCGCGTCGGTCTCGACGATCGTGCCCATGTGGTGGTGGAAGGCCATGCCGACGCCGAAATCGGAAAAACGCTCGGCGAGCCGGGTGATCTTGGCGCCATAGGCCTTCCATTCCCCGTCCATCAGCTTCGGCCGCTGCGAGATCGGGTCGTGGATCGCGCCATGCCGGCCGCGCGAGGTGTCGGCATAGACGACGCGCCGGGCGCCGAGATCCCGAAGCAGCGTCAGATGCGGCCGGATCGCCTCGAATTCCTCGTCCACATCCTTTTCGCAGATGCGCCCGTCATACCAGCCGGAGACCAGCGCCAGCCCGTAATGGTCGAGGATGGGCCTGAGCGCGCGGCTGTCGCGCGGGAACTTGCCGCCGAGCTCGGTGCCGGCATAGCCGGCTTCCGCGGTTTCGCTCAGGCAGGTCTCGAGCGGCGTGTCGCCGCCCAGTTCCGGCACGTCGTCATTGCTCCAGGTGATCGGGTTTATGCCAAGTCGAACTGTCGTCATTGCTCGCTTTCCGCCCCGCAGCCGGGGACGGCTGCGGGATGTCTGGTCTCGGGAGGAGATGGCTGCGATTGCTGGCGACGGGGCGCGAAACCCCGCCGTTTCGTTTGGCAGGACGCCCTCCCAGCACCCTGCCCAACTTGCCTCGTCTCCGACGTCTTACCCCAACGTCAGCGCGGGAAGTCTATCCCGCTCTGTCTCCCCCGCGAGGGCCAGTTTTCCGGAAAATGAAGGAACCAGTTTGTGTCGGCGGGTAGCTATGGCAGGATGGGGAGGATGGAAAATCTGGAAATCATCGAGCGGTGGCGCAAGGCCCCCCTCTCTGCCCTGCCGGGCATCTCCCCCTCAAGGGGGGAGATCGGCAGCTTCGCCGTCGCGCGCCCTTTTGCGACGTTGGCGATTGGCGAAAGCCTGCGCGACATCCGATCTCCCCCCTTGCGGGGGAGATGTCCGGCAGGACAGAGAGGGGGGCGAAGGAACTCGACCGCCCCACGGATGCGTGTCTCGGCACGCCAATGCCGCGACGGCTAACCACCCATGCGCTCGCACCCCAAGCCCCAGGCCTTCCCCCTCGACATGCTGGCGGTCAACCGCGCGAGCCCCGAGCATCTCTCGCGCCAGCTCTATCACGGCCTCGTCGCCATCATCCGCAGCCGCGCGCTTCCCCCGGGCTCGGAGCTGCCCTCCACCCGCGCCTTGGCCGCCGAGCTTGGCCTTGGCCGCAACACAATCGTTACCGCTTACGACCAGCTCGTCACCGAAGGCTATCTTGCCAACCGCCAGGGCGCCCGCCCGGTCATCGTCGACCTGCCCGACGGCCCGCGCGAAACGCCGGCGGAGGAGCCGCCGGTGCCGCTGCGCCAGCCCTCGCTGCGCGGCCAGCAACTGCTCAGCCAGCCCTACCATCACGGCAGGCCGGGTCACGTCGCTTTCCACCCCGGCATGCCGGATGCGCAAAGCTTTCCCTTCGGCGTCTGGGGCCGGCTGGTGGCGCGCCGCGCCAGCCATGGCGGCGAGACGCTGTTCGGCACCTATGATGTCACCGGCCATCCGGCGCTGAAGGACGCGATCGCCGGCTACCTCTTCTCCGCGCGCGGCGTGCGCTGCAGGCCCGAGCAGATCGTCGTCACCACCGGCGCGCAGGCAGCTTTCGACCTTCTCGCGCGCCTTTTGCTCGATCCCGGCGACACGGTGTGGATGGAGGAGCCCGGCTATTACGGCGCCAAGGCCGCCTTCACCGTGGCCGGCGCAAGGATCCTGCCCATCCCGGTCGACCAGGAGCGCGGCTGGCGCTTAGACACTCCAAACTTTTCGCCCCGCCTCATCTATGTGACGCCGGCCTGCCAGCATCCGCTCGGCATCACCATGCGCATGGAGGAGCGGCTGCGCCTGCTCGACATCGCCGAAACCGCGAACGCCTGGGTGATCGAGGACGATTTCGACGGCGAATACCGCTTTCAAGGCCGCCCCGTGCCGGCGATCCAGAGCATGGACCGCTCCGGCCGCGTCATCTATGTCGGCACCTTCGCCAAGCTCCTGTTCCCCGCACTTCGCCTCGGCTTCATGGTGCTTCCCGTGGAGCTCGCCGGCCGCATCGTCAACGCGCTCTCCACCACCGGCCAGTTCGCCCCGCTGCTCTTGCAGGCCGCCTTGGCCGATTTCATCACCGAAGGCCATATGAGCCGGCATCTGAAGCGCATGCGCCGCATCTACGCCCAGCGCCGCCAGCTTTTTCGCGACATTGTTGCGGAACGTCTCCGCGACGAGATCACCCTCTCCCCCGCCGAAGCCGGCATCCAGGTGGTGGGCTACCTCAAGCCAGGCATAGACGACATCAAGGTCAGCCAGGCCGCGGCAAGAAGGGCGATCAACGTCTCGCCGCTGTCGAAATATTTCCAGGACACGGCGCCGACCCAAGGGCTGGTGCTGGGCTATGCGGCGTGTGACGCGGCGCAGATGCGGGACGGGGTGGAGAGGTTGGCGGCGGCGATAAGGGAGACGCTGTGAGGGGAGCTAGGTGCTGCCTTCGGAGAATGGATAATGGCTTTCGCCGAAACTATCCGTTTCTATCCGATTGTGCGCTATGCCACTGAAATCACAAAACAAATTTGAATTCGATAGGCGCCGAGGCTACGACAGGGCGGCCGAAACCCTGCCCTGCCGTGCTTACGCTTTGCTTACACGCGGCATCTTTCAGGAGGCGCCCGAGTATGGCGAAGCTGACCAAGCGAACTGTCGATACCACTGAAATTCGTTCCAAGCGGCGCCACATCATCGAAAGGGCGCGAGTCAAAACAGCGGCAGTCGATCGTCCCGAGAAATAAGACTTGCGTGACCCTTGCCGTCGCCAGAATTGCGTTCATAGGCAAATTCTTGCCCTCAGGGTCCAAACCCCATCGCCCAATCGTAGGCCGTTTGGTGCCGCAAAACGGCCTGCACAAATCGCCGCACCTTTGGAAAGTATTTCTGATCACTCCGGCGTGATGATAGGTATCGGTCATTGGAGGCCGTTTGTGGGCTATCGCACCAGGAGAGCAGGGCTGATTGGAGCGCTAGCGCTTGCGCTGGTGCTTGTCGTCCAATCCGTCGTCGGCGCCTTCGCGCTCGGCGCGGTTGGCGCTGGGCAGCAACTGGATGCTTTCGGCAATCCGCTCTGCCTCAACGGTCCGGGTCATGACGGTTCGGGCGGCAACAGTTCGCCGGATCACTCCAAAGTCCCGTCCTGCTGCACCTTTGCCTGCAGCATGTTCTGGCCGGGCGTGGCCGCGCCGACGAATGTTGGCCAGATCGCGCCAGGTCTGCGCATCGCCGAGCGACTGGCGTTCACCCACCCCAAGACGATAGACCTCAACGAGCAGGGCTATCGGCCCGGCAATCCCCGCGCTCCCCCAATATTGGTCTGATCGGCGACCCGCGTAGGCGGGACATCACCCTTCAAGATCAAAGGCTTCGGATTCCGCCGTCAAATCGGTGGGACCGCCTTGGGAGCAATCCAGATGCAACATCCATTCCGCGCTTTCGCGCGCACGCTTTCGTTTGCCCATCCGCTCGGCCGATTTCGTTCGTTCGAGGAACGGCTAGGCATCGCCGTTTTCACGCTGGCACTGATTTTCGCAACAACCCACTCCTTGTGGGCACATGAGTTCAAGGCCGGCGATATCGAGATCGTCCATCCCTGGTCGCGTGCCACACCTGAAGGTGCGGCGGTTGCCGCCGGCTACTTCACGCTGAAGAACCATGGATCGACGGCCGATCGCCTCGTCTCGGCAACCGGCGACATAGCCGGCATGACGCAAGTCCACGAAATGGCTGTGGACGCCCAGGGCGTCATGACCATGAAGCAACTCGCCGACGGGTTGGAGATACCGGCCGGCGGTGAGGTCACGCTCAAGCCCGGCTCGTTCCACATCATGTTCATGGACCTGAAGCAGCCGGTCAAACAGGGCCAGCCCTTCAAGGGCACGCTAACCTTCGAGAAGGTGGGCACGGTCGAGGTCGAATACGCCGTCGACGCCATGGGAGGCGCGCATGACGACCACGGCGAATAGTGCTCGTCCCGCAACGCGATTGGGCTCGATCATCGCGCTCGCCTGCCTGGCGCTTATGCTGGTCGGGATAACCGCAATGCTTGTCTGGCCAAGGCTGGTGCAGCGGAACGTCTCGCCGATCGGCGGGCCGTTCACGCTCACCACCCAGACCGGGGAGAAGCTTTCGGACGCCGACCTGCGCGGCAAGCCGTTCGCGATCGTCTTCGGCTTCACGCGCTGCCCGGAAGTCTGCCCGACGACGCTGTGGGAGACGACGGAGGCGCTCAAGACCCTCGGCCCTGATGCCGACAAGCTCAGGGTGCTGTTCGTCTCCGTCGATCCGACGCGGGATACGCCGGAATTCATGGCGCGCTACCTGCAGTCCTTCGACAAGCACATTACCGGGCTTACCGGAACGGAGGCCGAGATCGCCGCCATCGGCAAGGAATACCGTATCTACTACAGGAAGGTGCCGACCGACGACGGCGACTACACCATGGACCACACCGCGACAATGTTCCTGATGGATGCCGAAGGGCAGTTCAGCGGGACGATCTCTTACGGTGAGGAGATGGCGATGCGGGTGCAGAAGCTGCGTCGGCTGATCGGCGGCTCGGCATGAGACCGGGCCAGTGCACAAGCTCCAGTCCCTGGGTGCAGTTCGGACTGACCTTCGCCACGGGTGCGGCGTCCGGCCTTGCCGTGTTCGCCTGGGTTGTCCGGCAGTCTCCCGAACCGGGCGCGCGGCTGTTCGATCTGCAGCGCAACGGCCTCGATGTCTTTGACGCCTTCGTGGTGGCATGGCTGTTCGGCCAACTGGCTGTTCCCGTCCACCATGTGCTGCCTGGCATCGGACGCGACTGAAATAGCACGGCCGCGTCCCGGACGCGGCTGTTCCCCCTTCAAAACATTGCAACGGCGGCCGCTCGGACCGCCTTCCTGGAGAGGTTATCATGTCTACCGCAACGCTTGCGACACAGCCGGACGTGGCTGTCAGCACAAGGCTCTATCGCGCCATCTGGCGCTGGCATTTCTATGCCGGCCTCTATGTCATCCCGTTCCTGCTGGTGCTCGCCTGCACCGGCCTCATCATGGTCTACGGCAATTCGATCGAGACCTTTCTCGGCGCCAAGCACTACGTGGCGCCGGTTGGCGAGCGCGCTTCCTACGAGGCGCAGTCGCAAGCGGCCGTCGCGGCGATTTCCGGCGGCGCGCTGAAGCTGATGGTGGTGCCGAAGGAGGATGATCGCGCCACCGTCTTCATCGTCAACGGCAACGGCAAGGACAATGTGGTCGCCGTCGATCCGCATGGCGCCAAGGCGCTGGATACAATCGTCAAGGATGATACCTGGTTCTACTGGGCAGACAACATCCACGGCACGCTGCTGCTAGGCGATGTCGGCGATCGTCTGATCGAGGTTGCCGCCGGCCTCGGCATCGTGCTGATCCTCACCGGGCTCTATATGTGGTGGCCGCGCAACGGACGTTCGCTCGGCAAGGTGCTGTTCCCGAATCTCTCCGCGCGGGGGCGCTCGTTCTGGAAGGAAATCCACGTCTCCCTGGGCTTCTACATCTCGATCGTGCTGTTCTTCTTTCTGCTCTCCGGTCTTTCCTGGACCGGCATCTGGGGCACCAAGATCATGCAGGCCTGGAGCACCTTTCCGGCGGCGAAATGGGACAATGTTCCGCTGTCCGACAAGACCCATGCCTCGATGAACCATGGCGCGATGAAGGAAGTGCCCTGGGCGCTGGAGCAGACGCCGATGCCGATGTCGGGTTCGCAGGCGGGTTCCGCCGGGCTGCAGATGGGTTCCGTCAATCTCGACACGGTCGCCGCCTACGCCCGTGCCAATGGATTCACCGAGCAGTTTCGCATCAACGCGCCGCAGGACGACGGCGGCGTGTACACGATCTCGGCCGACTCGATGGATGCCGACACCAAGAACCCGTTCGGCGACCGCACTGTGCATATCGACCGCTACACCGGCAAGATCCTCGCCGACGTGCGCTTCGCCGACTACGGTCTGGCCGGCAAGGCGATGGCGGTGGGTATTGCCCTGCACCAGGCCAATCTCGGCTGGTGGAACACGGCGCTCAACGTGCTGTTTTGCCTCTCCGTCATCGCCATGGCGTTGTCCGGCGTCGTGATGTGGTGGAAGCGCCGCCCCACGGGGCGCCTCGGCGCGCCGCTTTATCCGAAGAACTACCGGGCGCCGGTGGCGATCATAGTGATCGCGCTTGCGGTTTCGGCTCTCTTTCCGCTGACTGGCATCGCGATCGTCGTCTTCGCCATCATCGACTGCTTGGTGCCGAAGCGCTTCAAGGAAGCTGGTCTTCAGCCGGCGGGAGCCTGACGCTCGAACGGGCTCGCCCGCCTTTGCGGACGAGCCCATACCGCGGAACAATCGGGCTCCGCCATTAGGTAGGATCACTCCCCGCCGTTCGGATCGAGCATGCCAAAGATCGCAACAAGCAGGATGGCGGCAAGGCCGAGGCCGATCTCGACCAGCGTGCCCGTCCGGATTGCCGCGAGCGCGGAGGCTCGGTCGCGGCCGATGCGGGGCACAAACCGATAGCGGTTGAGAATCGCCACCGACGTCATGACGAGCACGACAGCGATCTTCGCCGTCAACAACGCCTGGTAGGTCGAACTCCAGCCGAGCGGCCAGCCGACGATGAAAAGGCTGTTGCCGATGCCGGAGAGGATCGCCAGCGCGACCGCCCAGTGGCCGGCCGTCGAAAAACGGCGAAGCGCTGTCGCGGTCTCCGCCCGGAATGGCGGCCGGCCGAATCTGGCCAGCACGAGCACAAGCGGCAGTAGGGCGCCGAACCATGCGCCGGCGGCAAGCACGTGCAGGATGTCGTTGAGCGGATGGACAACGCCTTGCCAGCCGTCCTGCATGACGGCGTGTCCAGTGAGCGCGAGGCTGGCCAAAGCCAGGGCCGCCGTCGCAGCCGTCGCCATTGGCGCAAGGCGGGCGGAAGCGCTCTGCGCGATCGCCAGCGCGCCGGCAGCGGACAGTTGCAAAAGCCACGCCGTGCCGACGCTCGTCGAGACAACGATGTCGCCGAGCACCTGTCCGTTGACGGCATCCGGCCAGCCATCGCCGATCATCGCGGCCTGCAGCGGCAATGCCGCGCATGTCGTGACCAGGGCCAGGCTGACCGCCGCAAGGCGAAAGATCGTCAACCTCTCCGCCACCGGCTCGGCCAGACGTCGCGGGACAAGCGTTGTGAGATAGCCGAAGCCGCCCCATAGCAGCATCAGCGCCGCATCGTGAACGAAGCGGCAGGCCATGAGCAGGGTGTCCGGCGTCATCGGGCGGCCGGGCGATCGGACGTAGGGTGGTCCATCATCGGGCGGAGCGAACGAGGGGGCACGAATCGTGCCCCCTCTGGCCGATCACGGCTTCACGGTGAACTTGTAGTCGCCATGCGTCTTGTGGCCGTCCTGCGACAGCGCATGCCACTCGACCTTGTAGGTACCGGCAGCAAGGCCTGCGGGTAGATTGACCATGAAGGTCTTATCGCCGTCCATCAGCATGTCATTGTCGGTCTTGACCGCCTTCTTATCGGGTCCGGTGACCTTCACGCCGGTGAACTTCAGGTTGAGCTCCTCGCTGAACTTGAGGTCGAGCTCCGTAGGCGCTTCCTTGACAGTCCCGTTGATCGGCGGTTGCGCCGCTTCGAGATGGGCATGGGCATACGCGGCGTCCGAAAGCGCGACGGAGGAGAGGGCTGCAAATGCGGTTGCGAGAACGATATTGCGCATGGTTCATTTCCTTATGGTGGGCGGACTAGGCCGGCCCGAATTGAATTGGAGATTGGTCGAGATCTAGAAGCGATCCTGCAACCGCCACGGTTGCTTCCGCCGGTTTCCAGTCAGGGGGGACCGCGTGAGCTGAGCGGCTGAAGCTCGTAACGCCGGACCAATGCATCGGAAAAACGCTTGCTGTCGGAGGTGATCAGGAAGGCGTTCAACAGCGGCTCGACGCTGTTCGCTTCGGGAATGATCGCCGTTGCGAAATCGCAGCCGGACAGGCAGCAGTCGCAATCATAGCCGCCGCTATGCGATCCGCTGTGTGAAGTGGTTCCCGCATCGGCGGTGCACAAGATGTTGCCGAAAGCATCGCGCGGCCCGGCGGCGGCCTGCGCGCCGATTCCCGCACCGCTTACGAATGCCTGAACGAAAAGAACCAGTGCAGCGGCGATCGCTACTGGTGCGGGCGATCGTCTGCGCGACAACGTCATTTGGCCAAGCCGATCCTGTCCTCTAGGGCTATAGCATACGTGATTTCGGCTTGGCTATCGTGGCTTCGGCCAGCGGGACGATAACAAAAAATCGGGCGCCGCGGGCGAAACCGTGGCGGCCAGCGAGCACCGATTGGCCTACGGTACCTGGGTATCGTCAGGCCGCGGGAGGTCGGACCTGCCGACAGCGGATCGCACATATTTCACATTTCCGTTATGTGATAACATCGCTTTCTGGTTGACTGACGTAATAACATAACCTACCCAGTGATCGCTTCGGCGACAGGGGTTGCCTCGCTCTGCAAAGGGAGAAAGACATGCGTTCCTTTCCATTTTTGGCGGCGCTGTTGTTCGCCGTGACATTGCTGACAGGCGGCGGTGCTCGCGCCGAAGATAAGGTGAACATCGTCGCGGCCGAGAATTTCTATGGCGATCTCGCCCGTCAGATCGGCGGCAGCCACGTCGCGGTGACCAGCATCCTTGCCAATCCCGACGACGATCCGCATCTGTTCGAGACCAGCCCCTCGACGGCGCGCACGATCGCCGACGCCAAGATCATCATCTACAATGGCGCGGATTACGATCCGTGGATGGAGAAACTTCTATCAGCCTCCACCAACGCGCAGCGCACGACCATCGTGGCCGCGGATCTGATCGGCAAGAAGTCGGGCGACAACCCGCATTTGTGGTACAATCCGGCGACGCTGCCCGCGATCGCCAAGCAACTCTCTGCCGACCTTTCAAAGCTCGACCCCGCCAATGCAGCGCACTATCAGGCCAACCTGGCGAAGTTTCAGTCGTCGTTGGATGCAATCAACAAGCAGATCGACGACGTCAAGAAGGCCTATGGCGGAACCGAGGTCACCGCGACGGAGCCGGTGTTCGGCTATATGGCCGATGCCCTCGGCCTCAAGATGCTGAACTACGATTTTCAGGTCACGGTGATGAACGATGCCGAGCCGAGCCCGACGCAGGTGGCGGCATTCGAGAACAGCCTCAAGGACGGATCCGCCAAGATCCTCTTCTACAATTCGCAGGTGACGGACGAAGCGACGACGCGTCTCCTCGACATTGCCAAGCAGAACAAGGTCACCGTCATAGGCGTAACCGAGACGGAACCCGCCGGCAAGACGATCCAGTCGTGGTTCGGCGGCCAGATCAGCGACGTGCAGAAGGCCCTGGCCGCTCGCACACAATGAATGTCATCGCCTTCGACAGGGTCACATTGACCTATGGGGGACGCCGGGTTCTTACCGACGTCTCCTTTTCCATTCCACAGGGTGCGTTCGTGGGGCTGCTTGGCGCCAACGGGGCGGGCAAGACAACGATGCTGCGCGCGGTCCTGGGGCTTTTCCGTCCGGCCAGCGGAACGATTTCCGTCCTTGGCCGGCCGCCGACACGCGGCAATTCCGCCATAGGCTATATGCCGCAGGCGCGCCGCACCGTGACCCATGCCGGCATCAGCGGCTTCGATCTCGTCGTCACGGCGGCGGGCGGCCATCGTTGGCGCTGGCCGGCGGCGTCGGCGCTCGAGAAGGACGCGGCATGGAAAGCGCTTGAAGAGGTCGGCGCGGCCGATATCGCCAGGAGGCCGTTCGCGGAGCTGTCGGGGGGCGAGCGGCAGCGAATCCTCATCGCCCAGTCGCTGATCGGCGACCCCAAGCTGCTGCTGCTCGACGAGCCGCTGATCAGCCTGGACGCCGCGCATCAGCGCACCATCATCGAACTCGTCCATGAGGTCGGCGAGCGGCTGGGTATCGCCGTCATCTTCTGCTCGCACGAGATCAACCCCTTGCTGCGCGCCGTCGATGCCGTCCTCTATCTCGGGAACGGCAACGCCGCGATCGGGAGCGTCGACGAGGTCATCAACGGTCCGGTCTTGTCGAAGCTTTATGGAACGCACATCAACGTGGTGCGGGTAGGCGGACGCATCTTCGTGATGGCCGACGACGTTGAACTGGAGGGCGCCGCGCATGTTCACGATGTTTGACTACGAATTCATGCGCAACGCCTTCGCTGCGTGCACGGTCGTTGCCATCGTGACCGGGGCGGTAGGATATTTCCTCGTGCTGCGAGGCCAGACCTTCGCAGGACATGCGCTGGCTCATGTCGGATTTCCCGGCGCAACGGGCGCCGGCCTGCTCGGCCTGTCGCCATTCTTCGGGTTGACTATCTTCACCGTGCTGGCCGGCATCGGCATCGGCCTTCTGGGCGAAAGAGCGCATCGCGACGTCGCGATCGGCATCGTGCTGACGCTTTCGCTCGGTCTCGGCTTGCTTTTCCTGCATTTCTACACCGCTTTCGCGTCCCAGGCGACGAATGTCCTGTTTGGAAACGTGCTCGGCATCAGTTTCCGGACGGTCGTCATCCTTGCAGTGCTTTCCCTGGCGATCCTGGTCGGCTTGACCTTCATTTCCAGACCCTTGCTCTTCGCCAGCCTGCAGCCTGAGCTGGCGGAGGCCAAGGGCGTGAACCTCGATCTGGTTTCGACATTGTTCATGATCATTGTCGCCGTGACGACGGCTGAAGCCACCCAAATCGTCGGCGTGCTTCTCGTCTTCGCGTTGATGGTCGCCCCGGCGGCAACGACGCTGCGCCTGACCCGCGGTGTGCTGCGGGGCATCCTTGTCTCGATCGCGCTAGCGGTCGCCATCGCCTGGACCAGCTTGTGGCTTGCGTTCGAAACAGACTGGCCGACGAGCTTCTGGATCACATCGCTCGGTGCCACTGCCTATCTGGGCGCCGGTCTTATCCGGCGCTTGAAGGCGGCGCAATGACTCCCTGAACGGCTGAAAGCGTCGAACACCAGAGCAGCCGGCCTGCCGCAGCCACGCGACCAGGATGTTTTTCTGGCCGGGATACCGTTCACGGCATCAGCTTGTGTTCGCCCTGCTTCAAGGAGTCGCGCGGTCGGGTAAATTGCTGAACAGGAGGCTCGTAGCGGTATTTCCCAGTGGGCAATCCATCGGCGGGAGCAGCCCCCGATGGTTGGGGCATGGTTGTTGGAGGCTTGGTGGCGATCGCCGTTCCTCCAAGGAGGAGCCCGATCGCGACCAGCCAACTGCCCAGAATGCGTGTGCCGACCGTGTACCACGCAGGCGGGAAAATCCGTCCGATAAGGCCGACGGCGACAACGATCCAAAGGGCGATGATCGTCCCCGAGAGCGGTATTCGGAGATCGTTCAACGTAGGGTCGGTGAACTTTGTGACGACGGCCAACAACGCGCCGATGAGCAACGCCGCGGCGGGTATTGTGCAAGTTCGGAAACGACCGGAAACGACGAGAACGATGCCGATTATCAGCATCGAAAATGGCGCGGTAAGGAAAGCGTGAGTCGTCGCTCCCCGTACGCCGGCCATCACATCAAGGAATCGATCGTAAAGCAGAGTCCCGACCACCTCGCCCAGCAGCAATGCCACGAGTGTGAGAACTCCAAGCCTCAGGCTTACCAGAGCGGTTGCAACGCCCAGTCCGACCAGCGGCAAGACGCGTTCAGGAGAAAGGGCGCTGTTGAGGATCCACCACGACGTCTGCGTCTTTTCCGAAGAGGTCGCAAGTACGCCGATCATGGCAACGCCGGCGACAGCTACGACAGGGCCTGACCATCGAAGCAGGAATCGCCACGCCGATCGCTTGGGATATGTTTCAGGCGACAAGGAAATAGACGCCTCCCGCCGCGATCAATCCGCCCAGGCCCTGCGACAACCGTCCGCCGAATGCCTTGCCCAGCAGAAGTCCGAATCCGATACCCAGCAGGTGGATCAAGCCAGTGGCGATGACGAAGCCGATGGCATAGTCGGCTGGGTCGGCTGCATTCGGCAGTTCCGCGCCGTGGGCGTGGCCGTGGCAGATGGCGAACACGGCAATCATTAGCAACGCAACCCATTCCGCCGGCCGCCAGGCGCAAGCGATGGCCAGCCCCAGGGCGATGATCGACAGCGCAATGCCAATCTCAACACCGGGCAGCGGGACACCTGCTATTCCGGCAATCCCGCCCACGACCATGATCAGCGGGAATGCAACCGGCAGCGTCCAGATCGAACGCCCACCGATCTGGGCGCCCCACAGTCCTACGGCAAACATGGCCAGGAAATGATCAGGCCCGGTCAGCGGATGTTCGAAGCCGCTGCCAAATCCACCCGTCCCCGATTGAATGATATGCGCTTGCGCCATCGTGGACCCGGCCGTCAGAGCTGTTGCCGCCGCCACCATGCCGTATGCAAAATAGCCAAACCGGATTTGGCTGCTGATGGACGGCAGCTCCGCCTTCTCTTCAAGTGTCTGCGCCACTCACGAACCTGCCATGTTGCCAAACCGGCAAATTGCCATCGATGGAATCATCAAGATAAGACTTTTACGCTCAATGAATTCAGCGAACCAGAAAACGGCTATTTTTGGCGTTGAACTCGAAGCGGAGCCTCAATTGTCGGCACTGGAGCGTGAGAGCGCAAGGGTGCCGAAGCTGAAACGAAGAGGCGCTTGAAGTCCCGGTCCCCTCTGGGAGTTCAGTCCGGAGCAGATCTGGCGGGCAGATTGGCTTTCGGAATCGAAAACTTGCCGAGAGACGGAGGCGATCAGCTTCGGGCCGGCGCCGCGAAAGCATTCGCGTGATCGAAGTTCACGTGACTGAGGTGCCCACGGTCCTTCGGGACCGCAGTCATGGCCTGCTCCAAATATCGCGAAATTCTCCCCACGTGGTCGATCTGCTTTCGCAAGGCTTCAAACCTCTGCCCGGTCAATCGAGTGCCGGCCGTCAGCCGCACGGATGTAGGATCGTAGTAGTGGCCGCCGATCCGCAATTCGTAATAAAGGTGCGGCCCAGTCGAAAGACCTGTCGAGCCGATATAGGCGATGACCTGCCCCTGCTTCACATATTGTCCAACCTGAAGAGTCGCGGGCACTCGGGAAATATGGGCATAGGTCGTGAAATACCCGCCATCGTGCTGCAGGCGCACATACTTGCCATAGCCGGGCTGCCAACCGATGATGGCAACCTTGCCGTCCCCCGCGGCGACGATCGGAGAGCCATAGGGGGCGGCGTAGTCGACGCCGTTATGATGCAGCCATCGTCTGAGAATTGGATGCAGCCGCCAGGCAAAACCATCGCCAAGCCTTCCGTTGGCGACTGGCTTTGCCATCATCATCTTTGAAACAGACCGTCCCTGGTCATCGAAGAATTCCGCCTCTTCGTTTGCGGACGGCCGATAGCGATAGAATGTCTTGCCGCCATCTCCGCTGTCGAATCTTGCCGAGACAAGTTCGGAGCTGCCATCAGCACGTGTCCGGAAGATCAGCTCGATTAAGTGGGCGTCAGCCGAGCCACCATCGAGCTTGAGGCCGCAGTTGCGCGCCAGCCCGATAATCTGGCTCGCCACGGCGGGCGGCACGTTTTCCTTTTCAAGGCGCTGCATGACAAGCGGATATTTCGCCCGCAGTTGCGAGACATTTCCATCCGCATCCAGTCCGTCCACGCCTCCCGCGTGGAAGCCTGCTTCGGTCGCCTCGGCGGCGAGGCGGTCAAACAAGTCGTGGTTGGCGACCGGCTGAAAACCTCCAGCGTCGCCCCGCGCAAGAATCGCCTCCGCACCATCATCCCGAAGGACCCGGACCGCCGCGAGTTGCGCGGTTCCGGCTTTCGATGCCGGCGTTTCAAGCATCAGGTCGACACGGTCGGAAGGGGCAATGGCCTGCTCGTTCAACGCATCCGCCAGCAAATGGCCATCGGCATTGCTCAAACCTGCGGCGGCTAGAAAAGCGGCAACGTCCACATCGGACTTCGGCATCGCCGCCACCCGTTCGATATGCGGCGCCGGCTGCTCCGCGGCCATGCTGACATTGATAGGAGTCCCTCGCGCCGCCATCATCTTGGAATTGCCCGGGATTGGCCGAGGGACCGCGCTCGGAGCACGGTTTGAGGCGTCGGTCCGTGGCTTTGCGAGCAGCGCATCGAAGGGACTCGGCCGCGCAACAGCATCTTCCTGAAAAAGCAGCGGTTCCGCCGCATCCGCTTGATCGTCAGCAGATGGATTGCCCAGCGAAACCTCGACATGGCGATAGGTGAATTCGTTGGCGGATCCATTGGGGCCGGCTTCCACCAGATTGGCGATCGCATCCGTTCCAGCGACATGCGGCGGTGGCAGCCGATCGTCCTTTGGTGTCGATCCTTGTCTTGTCCTTTGTGGTTTTGCCGGGATTGCCTGGGCAAAGGCCGGAGGACGCACGGCAACACGCAATGTGCCAAGCAGCATACCCGTGGCGCCGATGGCCGCGACCATGATCGCGAGCACGAGTCGAGCATGAGTTCGAAACGCAAACCGCACGGTTCGTTCCTGCCAGTGAATGCCCGCCAGGGGACCATGGCTCAAATCGATACCGCGATGCCGGAACGCGCCGGAATTGCCATCATGCCCCCGACGATACTTGCCCGCTGCGGGCACGACAGGCACTGCCATTTGCCAGATTTCCCCTCTCTGGTCCCGTCCCACATCTTGTCAGGATCGAACGATCCCCGCCCTCTATGACGAGGATGTGTCCCTAAGGACACCCGTTCAACCCTCACATCTTTGTGCTTGATACGTTATACTATAACCGATAACAAGATGAAAACCGCCCCCTCAACGGAGTTTCCCGCCATGCAGACCCAGACTCCAGTGACCGTGCTGACCGGCTATCTCGGCGCGGGCAAAACCACGCTGTTGAACCGTATCCTGTCCGAAAATCACGGCAAGAAGTTTGCCGTCATCGTCAACGAGTTCGGCGAGGTCGGTATCGACAACGATCTTATCGTCGACGCCGACGAAGAAGTGTTCGAGATGAACAATGGCTGTATCTGCTGCACGGTGCGCGGCGATTTGATCCGCATCATCGACAGCCTGATGCGCCGTCGCGACCGTTTCGACGCGATCCTGGTGGAAACAACCGGCCTCGCCGACCCGGCGCCGGTCGCGCAGACATTTTTCGTCGACGAGGACGTTCGTTCCAAGACCAGGCTCGATTCCATCGTGGCAGTGGTCGACGCCAAGCATCTGCTCGGCGAGATCGACGAAGCGCATGAAGCCCAGGAGCAGTTGGCATTCGCCGACACGGTGCTGCTCAACAAGACCGACCTCGTCTCGGCCGAAGACCTGAAGGAGGTCGAAAGCCGCATCCGGCGCATCAACCCGACTGTTTCCATCCACCGCACACAGCGTTGCGACGTCGATCTCGACAAGGTTCTCGGCCGCAATTCTTTCGACCTCGACCGTATCCTCGAAGTTGAACCGGATTTCCTCGACGAGTTCCACGAGCATGAGCACGATGACCATGTGACCAGCTTCGCCCTGGTCACCAGGGAACCGCTCGACCCGAAAAAATTCCTGCCGTGGCTGCAGACGGTCACGCAGCAGTTCGGCATGGATATGTTGCGCATGAAGGGCATTCTCGCTTTCAAGGACGACGACGACCGCTTTGTGGTGCAAGCCGTCCATATGCTGCTGGAAGGCGATCACCAGCGGCCGTGGAAGGCTGATGAGGAACGGACCAGTCGTCTTGTCTTCATCGGCCGCAATCTGCCGAAGGGTATCATCGAGAGCGGGTTCATGGGGTGCCGGGCGTGACATTCGCCTATCACGAGAGGCCGCGAAGCTGGTGAAATTCGTCAATCCCTTTGCGCCCAGACGGGGGCCTTCATCATCTCATGCCGACAGGATCAAACAATGGATACGCGATGGGCTTGATCTGAAGGAAGATGTCGCAATCACCGTGACGGAGGTTCGCTGCCGCGAATCCGGCTGTCCGGACCTGGAGACAGTCATCAGCATATTGGAGCGGCCGATACGCTCCTTGCGCGTCGGCAAGGCCGTGGCAATGATTGCAGAGCCCGACATCGCGCTCGCGCTGCAAATCGGGCAACGGCCTTTCGACGCAAAAGCGGAGAGTTCATCCCCGAAGGTCAGCGTCAAACAGCATTGAAGGCATGGACTGGATCGAGGATCAAATTGAATGGATTGCGGACGGCAAAAAGGTTGCCGTCGGCCTGACCCGTTTTGGAATGGGCAAGAACCTGCTTCTTTTGCCGGCGCTCAGCTCGATCTCGACCCGCGCCGAGATGCGACCGCTGCAGGAGCGGCTCGGCGCATCCTTTGCCACGACGGCCATCGACTGGCCCGGCTTCGGCGCCTTGCCTCGCCCCAGGATTGCCTGGCGCCCGGAACTTTATCGTACATTCCTGCGCTTCGTGACGCAGAGTGTCGTTCAACCTGCTGCGACCATCGCTGCCGGTCATGGCGCGGGCTATGCGCTGGCAGTGGCCGCCGAAAATCCGGGTGGCTTCGGTCGCCTTTGCCTGCTGTCGCCGACCTGGCGTGGGCCGCTTCCAACCATGACCGGCAGGCGAATGGCGCTGTTTCGCGGGCTGGCAAAGGCCGTCGACCTGCCGCTCGCCGGGTCTTTTCTCTATCGGCTCAATGTGAACAGCCTTGTCATCGGCATGATGGCGCGCGGCCATGTCTATGCCGATCCGGCCTGGCTGACGCCGGAGCGCATGGCCGAAAAACGCACCGTCGCCGACGCGCCTGGCGCCCGCTACGCTTCCTTCCGCTTCGTCGCCGGGGAACTCGATCCGTTCACCGATCGCGATGCCTTCCTGGAAAGCGCGCGACGAATCTTGACGAAGATACTCGTCGTCTACGGCGGCGGAACCCCACGCAAGTCCAAGGCGGAGATGACAGGTCTGGCATCGCTGACGAATGTGCGGACCGTCGAACTGCCTCGCGGCAAGCTCTCATTCTACGAGGAGTTTCCGGACCAGACCTGGGAGACGATCCACCCGTTTCTCCTCGAATCCGACTGAGGGCGGGTCGGTGGCCGGGTATGGCGTTGGCGTGACTTGTGGTTGCTGATTCAGGAAGCTGAGGCATTGCAGCTGGCGCAGCGCACCTTGAGTTCAATGGCGACAGTATCGACCTGAAAGGCCTCTTGCTCGGCCCAGGCCACAAGCCGGCGATCGACTGTCTCGTCATGGTGTTCAACAACAGTTCCACACCGGTCGCAGACCGCGAGGATCGTTGTTTGTCCATGATGGGGGTGCGCGTCGGTGCAGCGCACAAAGGCGTTCATGCTCTCGACCTTGTGGACGATACCGCATTGAATAAGACTGTTGACCGCCCGGTAAACCTGCACCGGTGATTTGATCCCCCGAGGCCCAAGTTCCCTCAAAATCTCGTAGGCGCCGATCGGCTTACCTGCCTTGTCTATGACCTCCAGCACGAGCGCCTGGTTCTTGGTCAGACCGCCGGGGATCGTGCCGACGCGATTGAGATCGAGCATTCGGTTCACATTTCCGTTATGAAATAACATAACTTTCTGTTGACCAATGTAATAACATAACCTACCCAGGGGTCAACTGGAATTGAAATCTACCGGAGATCACATGCAGTCAGAGGCAGGGCGCAAATTGCCGGTGACCGTCCTTTCCGGCTTTCTCGGCGCCGGAAAGACGACACTTCTCAACACCATTCTCGGCAATCGCCAGGGTCGGCGGGTCGCTGTGATCGTCAACGATATGAGCGAGGTCAACATCGATGGGTCGCTGATCCGCGACGGCGGGGCGAACCTGTCGCGGACCGACGAGCAACTGGTCGAGATGACCAATGGCTGCATCTGCTGCACCTTGAGGGACGACCTTCTGAAGGAAGTTCAGGCGCTGGCAAGGCAGGGCCGGTTTGACAATCTTCTGATCGAATCCACCGGCGTTTCCGAGCCGCTTCCGGTTGCCTCCACCTTCGAGTTTCGTGACGAAAATGGCGTCAGCCTGTCGGACGTGGCGAGGCTCGACGCCATGGTCACCGTGGTCGACGCCGCCAATCTGCTGAAGGACTACGCCTCGAGTGATTTCCTGAAGGATCGCGGTGAATCGCTTGGCAATGGGGACAACCGCGCGCTTGTCGATCTGTTGGTCGAGCAGATCGAATTTGCCGATGTCATCGTACTCAACAAGGTGTCGGCCGCGACGGCGGCCGACCTCGACGCCGCGCGAAAGATCGTGCTTGCGCTCAATCGGGATGCGCGGATCATCGAGACTGATTTTGGCCAAGTGGACCTTGCGGCAATCCTCGATACCGGCCTGTTCGATTTCGACAAGGCGCATGAGCATCCGCTCTGGTTCAAGGAGCTGAACGGCTTTTCCGAACACGTTCCCGAAACCGAGGAATACGGGATTAGTTCGTTCGTTTACCGGGCGCGCCGGCCCTTCGATCCGACGAGATTCAAGGCTTTCATCGACCGCGCATGGCCGGGCGTCGTCCGCGCCAAGGGATTCTTCTGGCTGGCCACGCGCCCGCGGCATGTTGGCGAATTGAGCCAGGCTGGTGCGTTGGTCCGCAGCGGCCGGCGCGGCTTCTGGTGGTCGGCAGTTCCGAAGGCCAGATGGCCCGACAACGACGGCTGGCGCCAATCCATGCAGCCTTATTTCGATCCGGTCTGGGGGGACCGCCGGCAGGAGATCGTCTTCATCGGAACGCACCCGATGAACGAAGCGCGCATCCGCGATGAACTCGATTCCTGCCTGGTTGCCGCCGAAACTTTCTCGCCGGCACAATGGAAGCATCTGTCCGATCCGTTTCCGCGCTGGACGGAGGAAGCCGCATGAATTGGCCACGAATCTCGGCGGGGCGATCGATCTTCGCCCGCAGCTTCCTCGTCTGGTCCGCGTTCGAGCGTCTGGGGGTCTTGGTCCTCATCATCGTCGCGCTGTGGCTGGCGGTTGCCTGGGCGGTGTCGCTGGCATGAACAAGACAGATCCCGCAGCCGCCGAGGCGGGCGGCCGCCTCATCAGCCTGTCGAACGTGACAGTCGCCTATGATCGGCGCCCGGCTGTGCATCATCTTTCCGGCTCGTTTCTTCCGGGCAGCATGACGGCGATCGCGGGCCCGAATGGCGCCGGCAAATCGACGCTGGTCAAGGCGCTGATGAACCAGCTCCCTGTCGTGGAAGGACATATCGACCACGCCGAACTTTCCTCGCGCGACTTCGGCTACCTGCCGCAGGCGGCGGAGATCGACCGCAGTTTCCCGCTGAGCGTCGGAGACACGGTCATGCTCGGCGCGTGGCACGTCGTCGGTGCGTTTCGCGGTATCACCGCGGCGATCACGGCGAAGGCGCGTGAGGCGCTGTCGGCCGTCGGCCTGGAAGGGTTCGAACGTCGTCCCATTGGCTCGCTGTCCGCAGGGCAGTTCCAGCGTGTGCTGTTCGCCCGGCTGCTGCTTCAGGACGCGCGGGTCATCCTGCTCGATGAGCCATTCACCGCCATCGACGCCAGGACCACGCGCGACCTGATGGATATCCTGCTGCGTTGGCACCGCGACGGCCGCACGATCATCGCTGTCCTGCATGATTTCGAGCAGGTGCGGGCACATTTCCCCGAAACGCTGCTGATCGCCCGCGAGCCGATCGGATGGGGTCCGACATCATCGGTGATGACCGCCGAGAATCTTCTCAAGGCGAGAGCCATGGCTGAAAACTGGGACGACTTTGCCGAGGTTTGTCACCGGCCGGGGAATAAGGCGGCATGAGCCTCCACGAACTGCTTTTGGCGCCTTTCGCCGACTATGGCTTCATGCGCCGGGCGCTTGTCGCCTGTTTCTGTCTGGGATTGGGTTCCGGCCCGGTCGGCGTGCTCCTGATGCTGCGCCGTATGAGCCTGGTCGGGGATTCGCTCAGCCATGCCGTGCTTCCCGGCGCGGCGGTCGGCTTCCTGTTCGCGGGCTTTTCGCTGACGGCCATGGGCATCGGCGGGCTGATCGCCGGGCTCGCCGTTGCGATCCTGTCGGGCATCGTCAGCCGCACGACGTCGCTGCGCGAGGATGCCAGTTTCGCCACCTTCTACCTCACGTCGCTCGCCGCCGGCGTGCTGATCGTCTCGCTGCGCGGATCGAGCCGGGATCTATTGCACGTACTGTTCGGCACCATCCTCGCGATCGACGCGCCGGCGCTTTACCTGGTCGCGACGATCGCTTCGCTCACGCTGATCATCCTTGCGATCGTATACCGCCCGTTGATCGCAGAATGTTTCGACCCCGGATTTCTTCGCGCGGTCGGCGGACGCGGGTCGCTCCACCATCTCGTCTTTCTCTTCCTGGTCGTTCTCAATCTCGTCGCCGGCTTTCAGGCCCTGGGTACGCTCATGGCGGTGGGGCTCATGATGCTGCCCGCCGCGATTGCCCGGCTATGGGCACGCAGCGTGCCCGGAATGTTCATCGTCGCGGCTTCGACGGCAGCGCTCTCCGGTTTCGTCGGGCTGATCGCCTCATTCCATCTCGGCTACGCCTCGGGACCATGCATCATCCTGACTGCAAGCCTCCTCTATTGCGTCTCGCTGCTTGCCGCTCCGTCGGGTGCCGTGCGGCGTCTGTTTCCCCGCCCACACCTTACGGGCTGATCACCAAGGAGAGTTTCGATGAGAGGACTGAACATGATGGCCACGCTTGGGCTGAGCGCCGTTGCCGTGTTGGCGGTGGCGGCCGCTGCCTCCGCGAAGACGCTGCATGTCGTTGCGAGCTTCACGGTGCTTGCCGACGTGGCCAAGGAAGTCGGCGGCAGCAATGTCGAAGTCAAGACAATCGTACCGGCCGACGGCGATCCCCATGAATACGAGCCGACGCCGGACGACGCCAAGAACCTCAAAGCCGCCGATGTCGTTTTCGTCAGTGGCGAAGGGCTGGAGGGCTGGATGGATCGCCTGATCAGCGGTTCCGGTTACACCGGAACGCCGGTCGTTGCTTCCGAAGGCGTCAAGACCCGCACGATGGATGAGGACGGCAAGACCGTGACCGATCCGCATGTCTGGAACAGCCCGGTCAATGTCGAGATCTGGGTCGGCAACATCGAGAAGGCGCTCGAGGCGGCCGATCCCGAGGGGGCAGGACATTTCAAGGCGAATGCCGAGAGATACATGAAGAAGCTCCATGAACTCGACGCCTACGCGCGTTCCAAGATCGACCCGATTCCGCAGGAGAAGCGCAAGGTGCTGACCAGCCATGACGCCTTCGGCTATTTCGGACGTGAGTACGGGGTTTCTTTCCTGTCGCCGCTTGGCTTGTCGACCGAGTCCGAGGCCTCGGCCGGCGACGTCGCCAAGCTGATCGAGCAGATCAAGAAGGAAGGCGTGAAGACCTATTTCTTTGAAAACTCCAACGATCCGCGTCTCGTCAAGCAGATCGCGGGCGCCACGGGCGCCGAAGCGGGCGGAGAGCTCTACGTCGAGGCCCTTTCGAAAGAGGACGGTCCCGCGCCAACCTACGCCAGGATGTTCAAATACAACGTCGACCAATTGGCTGCTGCCATGGCGAAACAAACGCTGGCGCAGCAATAGAATATTCCATGCCAAAAGCGGATGGGGCCGTCGCCCCATCCGTAGGTTCACCCTGCGATTCCGCCTCTGGCGATGAGATCGAAGAAGCCGCGCCGTGAGGTTGTTGGTTCTGTCCAGAGTGGTATCGGGAGGCCGGCTTGCGGCGTGACGGTGGCCTCCAGAATCCAGTTGCGGGTTTCAAGATGCGTGGGAGCCGCGATGGGCTCGCTTCCGCACCTGCCTGCCCGGCGGCTGCCTCGTCGATCTGAGTTTCGACGCCGAGACACTGGCGAGCCTGCGCGACGGCAAAAGCCTCAAGGTCAAGGTGGTCGCCGACGGCGGCAAGGAGACCAATCTGGCACTCTCGCTGAACGGCTTCCCCAGCGCTGTCGACAGGACGGTGGCGCTGTTGAAGTAGACGTTCTATTTCCCGTACCGTTGCTCCTGGGCATCGGCAATGTGTTCGCAAAACAGCTCCCCGTTACACCGGGTCTCGTTCGCTGGATTTCTCCAGATGGCTACCCGCGCGGTGTCTTCATGAAGGCCGTCGAGCGAAGCTCGGGATTCTGCAGTCGAATGTAAGATCTGACTTATATTTAAACACCCTAATGTTTACATCAATAAATCCGAAACGATTCAATTAACCTCTTTATAAGTTGCTTGATGTGTGATGTTCTTGACAGACTTGCTTTGCGGTGCCGATTCGGTCGCCAGTGCAACGCCGCCATTGCCCGGGACCAAGGTGCGATCGCGGTTGGCAATCTGATCAGGCTGAGGAGAGGGTGATGCTGGAGCAGATCAAGCCAGCAGTGGGCATTGCGGATATATGAGGTCGTGGCGCAGCCTAGTCAGGCGAGTGGCGCGTCATTGCCGTCGGTCAGTCGACTGATGCAAGGATCCGCCGAGGGTCATCCCGTTCCGGCCCGGCAAAGCGGGCAGGCAACCCTCCTTGCCAGCTGTCGGTTCGCCACCAACCCCTTCAGCAAATCTCTTATCACATGGATCGGTCGGCTGCCGCCCCGGCCATATCGATTTGCAAGGCGGCCGGCATGTTACGACGACTGGTTGCGGCAGTGGCCATTCGACGCGGGGGAATATGATGGATAGAATCGTGAACAGCAAAGCAGGCATGTCGGCGGAGCCGACGCGCGAACCATCATTTGCCCATCGCCTGCTGCGCGGCGGCCGTATGACCAAATGGAAAGGCCAGGCGGCGAGCTATGCGCCGAATCTTGCCCACCTGGCTTCGACGGCAGCTCCGGTCTTGCGTGGTGCGCTTGTGTCGGCCGCGCTATTGGCCGGGCTTGGCGGCGTCCCTGCAGAGGCGGCCGATCTCTATTGGGACGTCAACGGCACCGCTGTGGGCCTCGGGGGTACCGGAGCCTGGAACACCTCGTCCCTGCTTTGGAATCCGAGCAGTGATGGTGTCACCGGGCCGATGGCCAGCTGGAACAATGCCGCCGTCGGCGGCGACAATGCCTTCTTCAACGGCACCGCCGGGACGGTGACGCTCGCGGGGCCGATGACGGCCCACAATCTGACCTTCGGTGTCGCGGGCTATACAATCGCTGGCAGCACGCTGACGCTCACCGGCACGACGCCGACGATTTCCACTGCCGGAACCACCACAATCAGTTCGGTGATCGCCGGATCAGGCTTCACCAAAGTCGGCGCCGGCGGGCTGACGCTCACCGGCGCGAACACCTTCACGGGTGACATCACCGTCTCGGCCGGAGGACTTGGGCTCGCCAGCGATGCCTCACTCGGCGCGGCCGGCAATGGCGTGTCACTTGCGAATGGTAGCTCTATCAGCTCGACCAGCGCACTTGCCGCCAGCCGGGTTGTTACGATCGTCAGCGGACGTGCGGTCGCAGGTAGTGGGGCGCTCACAGCGCGCTTCACCGGGGCCGGCGGGCTGCAGGTTTTAGGCACAATCAGCAACGACGCCAACGACTATACAGGTCAGACGGTTTTCGGCCAAGGCACCAACGGCTTCACCTCGGTAGCAAACCTTGGGGTGGCAAGCTCGCTCGGCGCGCCTACGGATGCGGCGTCGGGTACCATCACTGTAAGCGCCGGTGGCGGAGTGGGCGGCAATCTGGTCTATTTCGGTGACGGCGACAGCTCCAATCGCAACTGGCGTTTCAACAACACCTCCAGCGGAGGCAACTATCTCCAGAACGCTGGCACCGGGACGCTGACGCTGACCGGCGATATTCTTGCCGGCGGTGCCTACGGACTTACCATGAATTTCTCCGCGGCGTCCGGCGACATGGACCTGCTGGGCGTCATTAGTTCCTCGGTCGCCCGGGCTATCGCCTTTACCGGAAATGCTGGCCGGATCATCACCCTCGGGGACGCCAACACCTACACCGGGCCGACCACGATCAACACTATCACCGTCAGGGCCGGGACCCTGGCGAACAGCGGTGCCAACAGCTCGTTCGGCACCGGCAACACTATCAATTTCGGCGGCGGCACGCTGAGCTATACCGGAACGGGCTCGGCGACCAACCGCACGCTGACGATCTCGGGTTCCAGCACCATCAGCAATGACGGCACCGGCGCGCTCTCCTTCAGCGGACCGACGAGCTTTGTCGCGGGCGGCGTCGCCGATACGCTGACGCTCGGCGGCAGCTTCGCGGGGGCGAACACATTCTCCGGCGTGATCTCCGGCGCCGGCAACCTCACCATGAACGGCGCCGGCACCTGGGTGGTGAGCGGCAGCAACACTTTCACCGGCACCACCACGGTCCAGGGCGGAACGCTCACCGCCGGCAGCTCTGCTGCATTCGGGCCTTCCAATCCGCTTGTCGTCAATGGCGGCACGCTTGACCTGGGTGGCTTCGATATAACCGCGCGCTCGCTGGCAGGCACCGGCGGGACCGTGGACCTCGGCAGCAACAACCTGACGGTGAACGGCACATCGGGCAGCGCCACCTATGCCGGCGTCATTACCGGCACCGGCGGCCTCACCAAGCTAGGTGCCAGCACGCAGACGCTGACGGGCGCCAACACCTATTCCGGCGCGACCAGCATCGGCGGCGGCACGCTGGCGCTGGATTTCACAGCGCCCGGCGCGCCGACGAACAATATCGTTTCCATATCCTCGGCGCTCAATATGAGCGGCGGCACGCTCACCGTGAAAGGTGGCACCGGAACGAACAGCCAAAGCTTCAATGGCCTGAACGTCACGGCGGGCAACAACCGGATCAACGCGACCGCTGGCGCGGGCGGCGTGCTGACGATCGATCTCGGCGCCGTCAGCCGTACCGGCGGTCTGGTCGATTTCGGCATCGGCACGGGAACGTCGATGGCCACCAGCAACGCCAATGGCGCGCTTGGCGGCTGGGCAACCGTCAACGGCACCGACTATGCGCAAGTGTCGGGCGGCTTCATCACCGCATTCACCGCCTATGTTGATGAGGACAATGCGGCCCTGTGGGCGACGGGCAATATCCTTAGCGACGAAGCCGGCAACGCCAATACGCCCTATTTCGGCACGGTGAACGGCAATGTCGCGCTCGGCGGCCTCAAATACACGGCGGCGGCCAATTCCATCGTCACTGTTGGCGCCGGCAATACGCTCGGCGTGGACGGCACTATAATCGTCTCTCCCTCGGTCGGCACCGCGAACCAGACCATCCAGGGCGGCTCCTTGACCGGAGGCGCCGGTGGAAGCGCGCTTGGCGTGCAACAGAATAGTGGCGGCACCTTCACCGTCGCCTCGAACATTATCAACAACGGTGGCCCGACGTCCTTCACGGTGGGCGGCACGGGAGGCTCGACCGGCACCGGTGTCGTCGCGCTGACGGGCAGCAACAGTTACACCGGTGCGACGACGGTGAGCGGTGCCACGCTCGCCTTCAACAGTGTCGCCAATGGCGGCGCGGCGAGCGGCATCGGCGCCTCATCCAGCGCGTCGTCGAACCTGGTGATCGAGAACGGCACGTTGCGCTACACCGGCGCAACGGCCTCGGCCGATCGCGGCTTCACCCTCGTCAACGGCGGTCCATCGCGCACCTTCGAGGTCACCAACGCCGCCACCAACCTGACGTTCTCCGGCCAAGTGACCAGCCCGGACGATGCCGGCTTCATCAAGACCGGCGCCGGCACGCTGACGCTGACCAACGCGAGCAACGACTATGTCGGCGCCACCACCATTGCCGGCGGCACTCTGGCCGTAAGCGCGCTTGCCAATGGCGGGCAGGCAAGCGGTATCGGCGCGGCGAGCAATGCTTCATCCAATCTTGTGCTGCAGAACGGTGGGAAGCTCAGCTATATCGGCGGAACCACCAGCAGCGACCGTGGCTTCACGCTCGGCACCGGCGGTGGAGCTATCGACGTAATCGGCGGCACCACGCTGACGATGAGCGGGGTTGGCACCGGGACAGGTGGTCTCACCAAGGGCGGCGCCGGTGTCTTGGTGCTGTCGGGCACGAACAATTATACCGGCGGCAGCACGGTAAGCGCTGGCATTCTGCGTGCAGGGTCTGCCGGTGCGTTCGGCACAGGGGCGATGACAGTGGCCACGGGAGCGACTCTCGATCTGGCCAACAACAACAACACCGTGGGCGGGCTCGGCGGCGGGGGCAGCGTGCTGCTGGGCGCGGCGACCCTGACGACGAACGGCAACGGCAGCTTTTCGGGCACGATCGGCGGCAGCGGCGGCGTCGCCGTCGCGGGCGGCAGCCAGACCTTCAGCGGCTGCACCAACAGCTACACGGGAGCCACGACCATCACCGGCACGCTGAACGTCAGCTGCCTGCGCAATGGCGGACAGCCGAGCGACATCGGCGCCTCGAGCAGCGCCTCGACCAGTCTGCAGATCGATGGCACACTGAACTATACCGGCGCCAGCGTCACGACCGATCGCGGCTTTACACTGACCTCGGGCAGGATCACCGTGGAGAACGCCGCCACGACACTCGAGTTCAGCGGGGTGGCGACGGGGACGCAGCTCGAAAAGTTCGGGCCCGGCACCTTGGTGCTCTCCGGTGCCAATACCTACAACGGTGCGACTTTCGTCAACGGCGGCACCCTCCGCGCGGGGTCGACCAGCGCATTCGGCTTGAGCGGCCTGCGAATGGACACGACCGGGGCAACCCTGGATCTGAACGGTTTCAGCAATACGGTCGGTTATATCAGCCAAGGTAATCTGGGCATTACTGGCGGCAACATCACGCTTGGCAGCGCCACGTTGACGATAAGCGGTATCGGAAGCGCCAATTACAACGGTGCCATCAGCGGCAGCGGCGGGCTTGTGAAGAACGGGGCCAGCGCGCAGTCGTTGTCCGGCAGCGCTAGCAGCTACACCGGCCCGACTGTCATCAATGGCGGCATCCTCGCCGTGGCCAGCCTTGCCAATGGTGGCACCAACAGCTCGATCGGAGCATCGAGTTCCGCGCCGAGCAATCTGATCATCAATGGCGGCGTGCTGCGTTATAACGGTACGGGTGGCAGCACCGACCGGCAGTTCACCTTCGGCCCCAATGGCGGCGGTCTCGACGCGTACGCCTCTGGCCCGGGTCCGATCAATTTTACCAGCACGGCGCCTGTCACCATGTCAGGCAGCGGGAGCCGAACGCTGCAGCTCGCGGGCCTGAGCACTGCCGACAACTCGCTTTCGGCGCGGATCGACAACCCGACGGGCGGCACTACCGCTCTCACCAAGAGCGGCACGGGTACCTGGGTGCTGAAGAACCAGACCAGTACCTATACCGGCATCACCACGATCAGCGGCGGCGTGCTTGCCGTCGACAAGCTCGCCGATGGCGGCCAGGCGAGTTCGATCGGGAAGTCGTCGAACCTGGCATCCAGCCTCGTGATCGGCAGCGGTTCGACGCTGCGCTATACCGGCACGGGCGACACCACCGACCGGCTGTTCACGCTGCAGACAGGCGTCAGCTTCATCGAATCGTCCGGCACCGGGGCGATCCAGTTCACCAATACCGGGTCCGCATTATACAGTGGGGCCGGAGCGCGCACGCTGGCGCTGGGCGGCACGAACACCGGTCTCAACATAATGGGCGGAACGATCGTCGACCAGAATGCCACGACCGGGAAAACGACGCTGGCCAAGAACGATGCCGGCACGTGGGTGCTGACGGGCAACAACAGCTATTCCGGCAACACCGTCATCAATGACGGGAACCTGATCATCGGCAATGGCGGCACGTCAGGCAACGCCGGCACAGGCAATGTCGTTGTCGTCAACTCGACCTCGACGCTGTCGTTCAATCGCAGCGATACGTTCAACTTCGCCGGCAACCTGAGCGGCGCGGGCAACATCGCCCAGATCGGCGCCGGCACGACCAGGCTGACGTCGGCGATCGACAGCAGCATCGGCGGCACGACGCAGGTCGATGCCGGCATGCTGGAATTGGCAACCAACCTGACCAGCAGCGGCGGCACGACCGTGAATGCCGGCACGCTGCAGGTCGACGCGGGCAAGGTGCTGACCACGCCGACCCTCGCCATGGATGGCGGCTCGACCTTGAACGTCAATGGCACCGTGCAGGCGGTCGGCGCGACCCCCGTAGCAATCACCGGCGACGCGGGGGCAAGCACGATCAACATCGCCAATGGCGGCACGCTGCGCGGCAATGGCGACCTTGGCGGCGGCAGCGATACTGTCAACCTGACCGGGACCTTGAACACCGGCGCCGGAGCGCTGAACCTTGGCGCCGGCAACGACACGCTGACGCTTAACGACGGCGCCGTTCTCACCGGAACAGTCAACGCCGGCACCGGTGGCGAGACGGGCGCGGGCGACACGCTTCGGGTAATCAACACGGTGAATCGCACAGTCCAGGGCGCGGGCATCAGCGGGTTCGAGAGCCTGGACAAGCAGGGCACCGGAACGTTGACGCTTGTTGGTGACCACAGTTACAGCGCCGGCACGACGATCCAGGGCGGGACGCTCCAGGTGGGCAGCGGCGCGACGGCGGGTACCTTGACGACACCGAGCGTAGCCAACAACGGCACGCTCGCCTTCAACCTGAACAACAACTACAGCTTCGGGGGCGCGATCTCCGGCACCGGCGCGGTCAACAAGCTCGGCACCGGCATCACCACGCTGACCGGCACCAACAGCTACAGCGGCGCCACCAACGTCAATGCCGGGACGCTGCTGATCAACGGCAACCAGTCGGGTGCTACCGGCCCGACATCGGTCGCGAGCGGCGCGACCCTCGGCGGCACCGGCACGATCGGCGGCAGCGTCACCGTGGCCGACGGCGGCACGCTCGCCCCCGGCGGCGCCGGCAATGCTCCAGGCACGCTGACCATCAACGGCAACCTCGCGCTGGGCAACTCCGACCTCAACGTCAATTTCGGCCAGGCAAACGTGCCCGGCGGCCCGCTGAACGATCTCATCAATGTCGGTGGCAACCTGACGCTGGACGGCACGCTGAACGTGACCCAGAGCCCGGGAGGAACCCTGGGTCCGGGCGTGTATCGCATCATCAGCTACAACGGCTCCCTTGCCGATAACGGTCTCGACGTCACGGATCCCAACTATTTCGTGCAGACCTCGGTGGCCAACCAGGTCAACCTCGTCAATTCGGCCGGGCTGACGCTCAGCTACTGGGACGGCAATGCCGGCCCCCACTCCAATGGCGCGGTGAATGGCGGCAGCGGTACCTGGCGGGCCGCAGGCGACCAGAACTGGACGGACATCACCGGAACGTTCGCTGCTCCCTTCGCCAATGCCAGCTTCGCGATTTTCCAGGGGGCCGCCGGCACGGTGACGGTGGACGGCACGAACGGCCCGGTGCAGGCCGCGGGCATGCAGTTCGCGGCGGACGGCTACCTGGTCCAGGGGGCGGACATCGGCCTGGTCGGCCCGCAATCGATCATCCGTGTCGGCGATGGCACGGCGGTGGGCGCGGCCTATGTCGCGACGATCGCCTCCAACCTGACGGGCGCCACCCAGTTGGTGAAGACCGATCTCGGCACGCTGGTGCTGTCAGGCACCAACACTTATGCCGGCGGCACGGCGATCAATGGCGGCACGGTCCAGATCGCGTCCGACAACAATCTCGGCAACGCCTCCGGCGGTCTTTCGCTCGACGGCGGCACGCTGCACACGACGGCCGATATCACTTCTGCCCGCGCCGTGACGCTCAATGCCGGCGGCGGCATCTTCGACACCGACGGCGCGACCAGCCTGGCGCTCACCAACACCGTGAGCGGCGCCGGAACTTTGACCAAGGAAGGTGGCGGCATACTGGTGCTCAGCGGCGCCAACAGCTACCAAGGCGGCACCGTCATCGATGGCGGCACTGTCCAGATCACCGCCGATGCCAATCTCGGCGATGTGGCCGGCGACGTCACCTTCGACGGCGGCACGCTCTACCAGCAGGGCGCGGCCAGCATCGTAACCGGACGCGACGCTACGCTTCAGGCGGGCGGCGGAACATTCCAGGTCGACAGCGCCCTGCAGTGGGAGGGCGGGGTCGACGGCGCGGGCGCGCTCACCAAGACCGGCGCCGGCGCGCTGATCCTCGGCGCGGACAATAGCTATGCCGGCGGCACGACCATTGCGAGCGGCATCCTGATGCTGGGCACCGGCGGCACGACCGGGTCAATCCTCGGCGATGTGGTCGACAACGGCACGCTCAGCTTCAACCGCTCCAACCTCTATACTTTCGGCGGCACGATCTCGGGCAGCGGCGGCGTCAGCCAGGATGGAACCGGCAACACCGTGCTCACGGCCGACAACACTTACGGCGGCACCACGCTGATAGCCGGCGGAGGCGGGCTCTATATCAATGGCGACCAGACCGCCGCGACCGGATTGACCAACGTCAATTTCGGCACGCTGGGCGGCAACGGCACCATCGGCGGCGATGTCTTCGTCGACGTGGCCGGCAGGCTGGCCCCCGGTGGCCTCGGCTCCGCGCCCGGCGCGCTCACCATCAACGGCAACCTCGAACTGGCCGACGGCTCGAACCTTGATTACTCGTTCGGCCAGGCCGGCGTGGTTGGCGGCGCGTACAATGATCTGGCGGTCGTGCATGGCAATCTGACGCTCGACGGCACCATCAACGTGACGGAGGCGCCCGGCGGCAATTTCGGGCCGGGCATCTATCGCGTCATCAGCTATGACGGCACCCTGACCGACAACGGGCTCGACAGCAATTCGCCCACTCATGTCGTCCAGACCTCGATAGCGGGCCAGGTCAACCTCATCGACATCAGCGCCATGACGCTGAATTTCTGGGATGGCGACGCCGGCCCCAAGAGCAATAACGCCGTCAATGGCGGCAACGGCACCTGGCGGGCGGCCGGCGACGACAACTGGACCGGGCCGGCCGGCGATATCAACGCCGCCTTCTCGAACGGCAGCTTCGCGATCTTCGCCGGCCAGGCCGGCACGGTCGATGTCGACAGCACGACGAATGGCCAGGTGCAGGCCGCAGGCATGCAGTTCGCCACCGATGGCTACCTGATCCAGGGGCAGTCCATCGATCTGGTCGGGCCGCAGGCGACGATCCGGGTGGGCGACGGAACCCTGCCGCGCTACACCGCGACCATCGCTTCGGTGCTCCAGGGCAGCTCGCAGCTGGTCAAGACCGATCTCGGCACGCTGGTGCTGAGCGGCACCAATACCTACAGCGGCGGCACGGCCATCAATGGCGGCACGCTCAGGGTCTCGGCCGACGTCAACCTTGGCGATGGGGCGGGAGCGCTGTCGTTCGACAATGCCGCGACGCTGCAAAATACCGCCGCGTTCAGCTCGGCGCGCGACATCACGCTCAATGCCGGCGGCGGCACGTTGCAGACCGACGCCGATCTCACGCTGTCCGGCCCTATCGGCGGCGCGGGCGGCTTCACCAAGACGGGCGGCGCGGCGCTGACGCTGACGGGCACCAACTCCTATGCCGGAGCGACCACCGTGGCGGCAGGCGGGCTCTATGTCGATGGCGACAACAGCCTGGCCACAGGGCTTACCTCGGTAGAGATCGGCGCCACGCTTGGCGGCAAGGGCACAATCGGCGGCAACGTCGTGATCGCCGACGGCGCCACGCTCTCGCCCGGATCGGCCGACGCCACGCCGGGCACGCTGGCGATCGCCGGCGATCTGACGCTCTCCGGCGGCTCGATCCTCAACTACAGCTTCGGCCAGGCGAATGTCGCGGGCGGCGCGCTCAACGACCTCACCACCGTAGGCGGCAATCTGACACTCGCCGGCACGCTCAATGTCACTGTCTCGCCGGGCGGCACCTTCGGCCCCGGCATCTACCGGGTGTTCGACTATGCCGGCACGCTGACGAACAACGGCCTGTCCGTCGGCTCCATCCCATCCTCGAACTACTTCGTGCAGACGTCCGTCGATCATCAGGTGAACCTCGTCAACACGCAAGGGCTGAACCTGAACTACTGGGACGGCGATGCCGGTCCGAAGTTCGACGGCACGGTCGATGGCGGTAGCGGCACCTGGCAGAGCTCCTTGGGCAACGACAACTGGACCGAAGACACCGGGTCGATTAACGCAGCCTATTCGGACGGCGCCTTCGCCATCTTCGCCGGCCAGGCCGGCACGGTGACGGTGGACAACGGGCTCGGCCAGGTGACGGCCGCCGGCATGCAGTTCTCGACCGACGGCTATGTCATTCAGGGCGGCGACATCGGCCTCATCGGCGCGCAGTCGACGATCCGGGTCGGCGACGGCACCAGTGCCGGCGCAGGCTACACGGCGACGATCGCCTCCGCGCTCACCGGCAATGCTCAGCTCGTCAAGACGGATGCCGGAACGCTGGTGCTGACCGGCACCAACAGCTACACCGGCGGCACCGCCATCAATGGCGGCACGCTCAGGGTCTCGGCCGATGCCAATCTCGGCGATGCGGCCGGTGGGCTCTCCTTCAACGGCGGCACGCTCAACACCACCGCCAGCTTCGCCAGCGACCGCGCCATCGACTTCCTCGGCCAGGGCACGATCTCGACCGCCGCCGATACCACCTTGACCCTGAACGGGGCTGTGACCGGGTCTGGCGCGTTCAACAAAGCAGGAGATGGTACGCTTGTCCTGACAGCCGCTGGCTCGGCCTTCTCGGGATCCACCTCTGTCCAGCAGGGCATACTGGCCGCGGGCGCGACAAACGTGCTCAGCTCCAGTTCGGCCTTCACCGTCGCCTCCGGCGGCACGCTTGACCTTGCCGGCTTCGACCAGACGGTTGCCTCGCTCGACAACAGCGGCGCGGTGCGGCTTGGCGCCGCGGCACCCGGCACGGTGCTGACGGTGAGCGGCGACTATGTCGGCAATGGCGGCAAGATCCTCATCAACGCCGCGCTCGACGGCGATGCCTCCACGACCGACAGGCTGGTGGTGCATGGCAGCACGTCCGGCACCGGCATCCTGGCGGTCACCAATGTCGGCGGCGCGGGCGCGCAGACCAGCGAAGGCATCAAGATCGTCGACGTCGACGGCAGCTCGGCCGGCACCTTCACGCTTGCCGGCGACTATGTCTTTGAAGGCGACCAGGCCGTGGTCGGCGGCGCTTACGCCTACCGGCTCTACAAGAACGGCGTCAGCACCCCGGCCGACGGCGATTGGTATCTGCGCTCGACGCTGATCAATCAGACCGGTCCGCTCTATGCGCCAAGCACGCCGCTCTACGAGGCCTATGAAGGCGTGCTGCAGAGCTTCAATGAACTGGGCACCCTGCAGCAGCGCACCGGCAACCGGACCTGGGGCGAAGGCGCGACGCCGCAAGGCGCGGACGTGCCCGGCCAGGGTCCGGTCGACGGCAGCGCCATCTGGGCCCGCATCGATGCCGCGCATGGCAAGTTCGAGCCCAAGACCTCGACCACCGGCACCGACTACGACGTGACGACGTGGAAGCTCAACGCCGGCGTCGACGGCCTGCTGCATGAGAGCGAGGCCGGCATCCTGTTGGGCGGCATCACCGTCCATTACGGCACCGTCTCGTCGGATGTCGCGTCGACCTTCGGCACGGGCTCGATCTCGGCCACCGGCTACGGCGTTGGCGGCACGCTGACCTGGTTCGGCAACAGCGGCTTCTACGTCGACACGCAGGCCCAGGCGACCTGGTATGACAGCGACATCAACTCGGCCGTGCTGGGCAAGCTTGCCGATGGCAACAACGGCTTCGGTTATGCGCTCAGCATCGAGAGCGGGCAGAAGATCGCGCTGCGCTCCAACTGGTCGCTGACCCCGCAGGCGCAACTGTCCTACTCGGCGGTCGACTTCGACAAGTTCACCGATCCGTTCGGCACCGTCGTGTCGCCCGGCAGCGGCGACAGCCTGATCGGCCGGCTCGGCATATCGGCCGACTATGAGGACCAGTGGGCCGACAGCGCCGGGCAGGTGAGCCGCGCGCATGTCTACGGCATCGCCAACCTCTACTACGACTTCCTCGACGGCACCGATGTCGATGTCTCGGGCGTGAAGCTTTCCAGCCAGAACCAGAAGTTCTGGGGCGGCGTCGGCCTCGGCGGCTCGCTCGACTTTGGCGACGGCAAGTACTCGGTCTATGGCGAGGCGCTCGCCAAGACCAGCCTGGCGAGCTTCGGCGACAGCAATGTCATCAGCGGCAAGCTTGGCTTCAGCGTGCGCTGGTAGCACGCCGACGAGGCATCGGGCACAGCCCGGGTTAGCAATCAGAATGCGCGCGGAAATGCGCATTCTCTGTCGTTCGCATTCGTCGTCGCATTCCGGGCGGTCCGACTTTTTGAGAGATGGAAACGAGATGATACGAAACAGCCGAATTGGATATGCCACGCTGATCGCCGCAAGCCTGCTCTCCCTTGCGGCCGCTTTCGCGCAAGACACGGCAGCCCTCCCAGGCGGGGCGACTTCACTCAGGGAAGGGCATGGCGACTGGACCGTCTCGTGCAATCTCGCCACCCAGAACGGCGCCAATGTGAAGGTCTGCGCGCTGTCGCAGGAACAGACCGACAGCCAGTCGCGCCAGCGCGTGCTGGCGATGGAACTGCGCCCGGCCGGCGAGGCCATCCAGGGAACGCTGGTGCTGCCGTTCGGCCTGGCGCTGGACCAAGGGGTAACACTTCAGATCGATGACGGCCCGGCCCTGCCGCCGCTGCGCTTCCGCACCTGCCTGCCCGGCGGCTGCCTCGTCGATCTGAGTTTCGACGCCGAGACATTGGCGAGCCTGCGCGACGGCAAAAGCCTCAAGGTCAAGGTGGTCGCCGACGGGGGGAAGGAGACCAATCTGGCACTCTCGCTGAATGGCTTCCCCAGCGCCGTCGACAGGACGATGGCGCTGTTGAAGTGATCGCCGTCTTCTGGTTGATGACGAGTCGCTGATTGAGGTCTATTGCCGGTCAAAGCAAATGCATGTCGCGCAAAAGTGTGCAGCGGTTTTGCGATAACGACATGCATGAAAACAAAGGCTTAAAAGCGCGTCGCCTGAATCCGCTTCAGCGCGACGCGCTTTAGGCGCAAAAGTCGGCTTCCTAGCCCAATTGACCGCCTCTGTCGGAACTGCCGCCCAAGCTTCTCGACAGACCAAACACACTTGAGCGCTGCTTTTATGGGCAGGACCCAGCAACCGCTTTCCGTGGAATCAGTGCCGGGCACGTCATCCGAACGATGATTACGCGACCTTTGCTCCACGAAAGCAGCGGAAAGAGAGCCCTGTTGGTTGCGTGGGCAGTCTCCAGGCAAGCAAGGCAAGTCAGAATTGGCGTAACCGATTGAAATAGAAAGATAATTTGGCGCACCCGACAGGATTCGAACCTGTGACCTCTGCCTTCGGAGGGCGATGGGCTGCACCTACTCGGATAAACGTGACACTCTGAACGCCTTGCATTGCCGGCACTGGCCGTTATGCTTATCACAGTCATCTCTCAAATCTATGTGGGACGCTCTGTGGGAAAGCGAATTTCCGAGATCGATAGCCCGTCCAAACGGGGCCGTCTAGCCCCCCGAAAGAACCCGTACTGGCAAGGCGTCAGCGGCGGACGCGGGGGCGTTAGCCTGGGCTACCGAAAGCCGATTCGCGGTGCCGGCGTCTGGATTGCAAAGATGGTCGCCGGTGGCACCCGCGTCGAGGAGAAGCTAGGTGCCACTGACGATGATGGAGCGGGCGCCGGCGCGCTCACATATCGCGCGGCTGTGACCGCGGCGCTGGACTGGAGCAAGCGCCAATACGAGGCCAGCCAATCGGCGTCTGCGGGGACGGGCGGTCCGACGGTTCGGTCGGCCGTGGCCGACTATGTCGTCCGGCGCAAGAAGCGCTCACCGCGTGAGGGTCGGAATGCAGAAGGTCGGCTGGCGCGCCACGTTCTGGCCGATGAAGAATTTGCCTCTCTGCGCCTTGGGAAGTTGCGAGCCAGCGATTTGGAGAGTTGGCGGAGCCGTTTGCCGGTCGACGGCCAGGCAGAGCTCGCCGAAGACGCGGAACCCATCTCGCCGGCGACCGTCAACCGGCTGCTCAACGACCTTCGTGCGGCATTGAACGGAGCCGCCGAAAATCATAGGCGCGAGTTGCCGGCCCATCTGCCGGCCGAAATAAAAGTCGGCACCCGTGCCCTGAGCGTGACCGGTGACGCGCGCAAACAGTTGCTGACCGACAAGCAGATCAGGGGGGTCATCGCGGCTGCTTTTGAGGTCGACGAGGACTTCGGCCGTTTGATCCTGGTTCTCGCCACTACGGGTGCGCGGCACTCACAAGTGCGGCTGCTCCGCGTGGGCGATGTTCAGGTCGAACATTCTCGGCTGATGATGCCGGGATCCTCGAAAGGACGATCGGCGAAGGCTAGGCCGCCGGTCTCGACGCCGGTGTCTTCCGAAGTGATCGACAAGCTTCGACCGGTCTTGGTCGATCGCGGCGCGAACGAGACGCTTTTGGAGCGTTGGGCGTATCGCAGCGTCGGGCCTATCAAATGGGAAAAGGATCATCGCCAGGCATGGGGGCCAGCCTACGAGGTCGGCAAGGCGTGGGCGGCGACAATCGCAAAGGCGGGCGTGCCGGCCGACACGATCGTCTATGCCCTGCGACACTCGTCTATCGTTCGTGGCCTGAAAGCAGGCTTGCCCGTTCGGCTGGTCGCAGCGCTGCATGACACCTCGAGCGAAATGATCGAAAAGCACTACTCCGCGTTCATTGTGGACGCGACCGAAGAACTATCTCGCCGCGCAGCGCTCGCCATTTGATTCCGACATACAGAATCACGCACATCCTCAACAACACAGAAAAGACCGGTCGAAAAATACTGTTGCTATCCCCCGGCGCTCCCCTATTATAGGCGTATCGAACGCGCCGACATTGATTTGACTGCTGAAACGGTTGTCCTGGACTGGAAACGGCGCCCATCCAACGAGAAGGACGGCCATGCCCATTCCAGCGTCACCGCGACCCGCCGCGGTCAAAAAGCGATCTCCCCTAAGCCCGATTGAAGTGCCTTGGCAGCAGCGGCCGGTGCTGCCTCTTGCCGTTGCTGCCGAGATTTCTGGCGTGTCCCCAGCGTCGCTGTATCGCTTTGCATCTGAAGGTCGACTGAAGTTTCGGCGTCTCGCCGGCCGCACGCTGGTCGAGACGCCCAGCCTGATGGCGCTGGTCGATGCTGCCGAGAGTTGGACGCCTTCCAACCGAGGCTCGGCGGCTCGAGCGCAGCGGCAGGAGCGAGCTCGTGCGGGATGGGCCGAATGACGGCCGCATCCGTTTCTCGCCGCCAACGGCGCCGTGGCCGCAACAGCGGGGGGCTGGAACTGTCGGATCGTCCGGCCGTCTTCTGCGATCTACGGCCCGCCACCGTTGCGGATCTGCGGCCAGGCGAAGCGATGGTGCCGGGAATGCAGTGGCTTCTCGCACGCGGTGCCAACGAGCAAGGGTTGCCCGGCGACATGTTTTTCGAGATCCCGCTGAAGCTTCCGCCCGAGAAGCGCGCCAACACCGGCCCGAACGTTCGGGCTGTCATTGAGACGCTTCGCGAGTCCGCCGAGTTTCGGCGCATGATGGATCGGTATCACTGGTTCACGCCAAAGGCCGGCGAGCCCGGCTATTCGAACATGCACGCGCCAGCGGGTTAGCGTCCGCAATTATTAAACGACGACCAATCGACCTGGGATCACTGAAACAGAAACGCCGGCCGCGTCTGGACACGCAAGCCGGCGAGAAGGTCGAATAATGGATACTGGTAACATACTACCTCACAACGACGTTGACAAGTTCCATCAGTACCTTGCGTCGATTAAGCCCGCCGAGTTTCCGGTAGTAGTCCCGCCAAGGATATACGTCTCGCACTTTGACGAGACCGCGGATGCGATGGTGGCCGGCGGCTACCTGTCGCTTCTTCGCCCATGCATACCGAGTGGCAAGGTGCCAGGTGAACTCACCGGCGGCCGCTGGGAAGCGATGTCCAACTGGCCAAACCGGACGCCCGCCGAAGCTGATATCGCCGCATGGCGCCTTTGGCCGGATGCGGGCGTTTGTCTTGTTACAGGCACTGTCGCGGCGATCGACATCGACATTAAGATTGGCTCCGAAGAAACCGGGCAGGAGGCTGACCGCGGCCGCGCCCTGGTCGTTGCAATCAAGCGCCTGACCTCAGAAGCTCTTGGCGTGCCTGTCGATCGATTGCCGATGCGGTGGCGCGACAATTCGACGAGTTGCATGGTTCTAATGAAGCTCTCCGCGCCGCTCGGCAAAAAACAGCTGCCACTGATCGACGCTGCAACAGGCCGAAAATTCGCGATCGAGTTTCTCGCAAAGGGCCAACAGGTCGTCATCGCAGGAGTGCATGAGTCCGGCGCCCGCGTTCAGTCATCGCTGCCGAATGTCCCGCTCGACGAGTTACCAATCTTGGAGAGCGCGAAGCGGGACGCGCTTTTTTCGGCCATCGCTGAGGCTGCGGGACAATTGGGTTTCAATCCTGGGTCATTTGCGACAAGCGCCACTCGCGAGCACAAACCGCCCTACGTGCCTTCGGTTGCCGTGCTCCGGGAGGTTATGGCGCGCCGCGCCGAATGGGTGCCCTCCGTGCTCCCTTGCTCGCCAAGCGCCGACCGGGAGTGGCGGATTTCCTCCGCTGAGCTCGATCGCGATCTCGAGGAAGCCCTCGTGATTTTCCCAGATGGCATTCGGGACCACGGGGCCGAGAGGGGCCACACGCCGGCATCGCTGATCCGCGAATTCGGATCGATCGACGACACCGGTGAGATCAGCTTTGGCGGTTCGCCGGCCTATGGGCGCGAGGGCCAAGCGAACTTTGCTGTTGTCGCCGAGCCAGATGCAGCGGTCCGGCGCCCGACAGAAGCCGAGGCGATGACGTGGCTTTGCCGGAAACTGGCAGGCGATCAGTTTCCGGCGTTTTCTGCTGATGCGACCTGGTCGGCCTGTCAGCCGCTGTTGGCGCGGGCGGTCGGCTTGGACTGGTGCGACTTGGCCGTGGCGCGATGGTTTGACCACACGGCCGGCGAGGAACCGTCGAGCTGGTCGGCGGACAAACTGAAGTCTGCTGCCAACTATCTCGCGGCATTGCGAGCCGTTGATCCTGGCGCTTTCGATCGAATCGTTTTCGCTCGAGACCTGAAGGGGTGCACCGTCGACTTGGAGGACCTCGCCCGCGATCACCGGGCAGCTGTTGCTTCGGGCCGAATATCGGCGGCAGCGCCCTCCGCAGTTCTTGCCGACGATTCGCCGGAGCCGTTCGATATCTTTGCTCAGGACGACCCTGCCGAGTTGTCGACGCTACCTCCAAACTGTTTGCCGGAAATGCTTCTGCGATGGGTGCGGAGTGAGAGCCGGCGCAAGGGCGCACCGGAGAGCTTTGCAGCGCTGGCCGCCATCGCCGTCGCGTCGTCGGCGATTGGCGCTTCGCTTCGAATTCAGCCGAAGGCACTGGACACAGGCTTTGTGCAGTTTGCGTCGTTGTGGGCCGCGATCGTGGCCGAGCCCGGCCGCGGCAAGTCTCCCATAATCAGCGCAGCGGAGAAGCCGCTTCGGGATCTCGACGCCGAATGGTACGCGGCCGGCAAGGATCGCCACGACAGATGGTCTGCCGCCATGCAGGCGCACCGCAAGAAGCCAAAGGAAAATCCTGATCCTGGACCGGAACCGGTCATTCGCCGGATCGTAGTCGACGACATAACGCTCGAGCAACAGGTGCGGGTCCACTCACAGAACGCCCGCGGGTTGATACGGTGTCCTGACGAGTTGATGGGTCTGTTCGGCTCCTTGGGGCAGTACAAGAAGGGAAGTGAAGGCGATCGCAGCCAAGCACTCCGCTTGTTCGAAGGCCGACCAATTGCAGTCGACAGGGTGGGAGGCGGTTCGATCCGAGCGGACAAAGCCCTGATGGGGGTGCTCGCTGGGACGCAACCTCAGAAACTCGCCGAGATCGCGCGCAACTTGGGCGCGGACGGAATGCTTCAACGTTTCATATTCGTCATCGATGACGGCGTGGAGCGGGAAGCCGCTGACGAAGAGCCGGACCGCGAAGCAGTCGGTGCCTATATGCGCGCTATCCGCACGTTAGCGACCACCGATTTTCCATACGCCACACCGCTGCGGATGAGCCCTGAGGCGCAGCAGGTTTTTCGCGACGCGTCCGCAGCGATAGGCCGCCTTCGACACGTGCCGGGAACTTCACCAGCCTGGCGGGGCCACTTGGACAAATGGGGTCTGTTTCTGCCGCGTCTCACGCTGACCTTTCATGCACTTGAGCATGCTTTTGGCTTGGAAGGGAGCGACCTCAATTCCGAGATCAGCGTTGAGACGGTCGGGCGGGCGGTCAATTTCGCCCGGTTCCTGCTCCGCCACAGTCTTCGCCTATACCAGATGTTCTTTGCGCCCGATGTAGCCGCCGATGATGCGCGTGGCGCCGCCGGATATCTCCTCACCAAGCCTGATCTCTTGACCTTTACATGTCGGACAATTTCCGACGCGCGGAAGGATCTTAGGGACCGGCGGCGGTTGTTTGCGGCGATGGCCGAGCTCGAAACGGCCAATTGGGTGGCGGTCGACAAGCGGGACCAGGACGGCCCAGCCGCCTGGCGCGTCAATCCGAAGATCCACCAGCGGTTTGAAGCGCAAGCTGGTCGGGAAATGGCGGAGCGGGCCGGAAAGCGTAAGGCGATCGTAGCGGCTGGCGAGGCCAGAAAATGGGTCAATTCAGACAAATTGTCCGAAGGAGACGGCCATGCGAGTTGAAAGCGCGGCAAACGCGGCATGCGTACGCGAAGAGATAGTTTGCATCTCGACCTATTTTTCCCATCACTCCCTATCTGGATCATTCAAACTCTCTCTGCGCGCACAAGCCGCGATTGCCGCAGGCGCACCCAAGGGACAATTTGTCGGCAGTGCGGGGCTAGGCCGCTTGGGGCGGCTCTATCGTCGGATACCTCAACAGCGCGTAACCGGGGTTCGACTGTGAAGCGCGCCGGCGCGCCGAAGCGGTCGGGCGGATGGCGAGGCAGCGCGGCGCAGATCGCCGTTGGCCGCGCCTCGATCATTCGATGGAACCGCACCCGGCATTTGCAGCCGCGGTGCGAAGCCGCTCGAAAGCGTGACGGAAATCCGTGCCAAAATCTCGCGATGGCAAACGGCCGGTGCCGATGCCACGGGGGTAAGACCGGCAGAGGCAAGAATTGGCACCGCCCCGTGTGGCCGCACCGAGATTCGCCCGACGCAATGACCAAGCTCAATAGGAAGCTGAACACGCTGGAGCGCGCCGCAGCAAAACGAGCGAAGCGGATCGCCGCTATGACTACAGACCAGCGTGAGCGGTACGAGGCTTGGCTCCGGGCTCACAAGCCTGGATCCGCCGCAGCGCGCCACCGAGCAAAGGCAGAGCGCCAGCAAGCCGCCGCTGTGCGTAGGATGCTGTCGGAGCCGCGACCACGCCCGGCCCCGAGCGACGAGGCGGCAGAGTTGGAAAGGCTGATCGCCGACCGCAAAGCCGAACTCGCTCGCGCTGTTGCCAAGAAACAGACCAACGATCCAGGAGCGTTTGGATGATCACGAAAGAGAATGAAACGCCGGAGCAATTGTTTGAACGCGTGTCGCTTCGGCTGCGAACTGTGGGGCTCGAAAGTGCCGTGGAAGCCTTGATTGCGGTTTGCACCGACAAGGGATCCCCAATGCCGGCGCGGGCGACCGCCGGCGTTGCGCTGTTGCGAGCGAACGGCATGCTCGTCGACAAGGCCGAAGGCGGCAAGAAATCAAAGGCGCCGCACGAAATGACGGGCGACGAGCTCCAGGCTGCAATCGATCGGCTGAAGCGTACGGCGCGCGAAGTCCGGAACCCGTCAGCGGAGGCAGATGTGGGAGAAAGCAGCGCGTTCGACTAGGTGAAGTGCATTAGCCACGAATCCAATTTTCAAAGTCCGTAGCCCGCACTGGGGCCAGTGCTCCGGACTGCGCTCCGGGTGGCTTCGCTAACCGCTTCCTTGACGATAGGCTCGAGCGCAGCCGCTAGCCTTCGCGCAGCTTCATCCTTTTGAGCCTCTTGCTCGAAAAAGTTGGGGTGGTGAACCGAACTAATCGCCCCAAAGAAAAACAGCACGCATAGCACACAAAAAACCGCAATTATTGCTAGTGACGTTGCTATTACGATCTCTGCCAACACGGCCTCCCCGCCTGAGACTGTTGGATTTCTGGGAAAGAGGGATTGAACGTCTGCGCTCTGCCTGTGTCAAGATGTTTGGCTGGCCAACCTCAGTCCAAGTCGATCGCTACAAGCCATTCACCGGATATCACCTCGACAGCGTGGAGCAGATCAGTCGCCAGGTGATGGCCGTGCCCGTTTGCCGCCGGCCCCTTTAAGGGCGCTTTTTTAGCTTATTCTGTTTGTCATGTTGAAAATTCTGGCGCGCCAGCCAAATGCGTCGTGCGAGCACGCCAGGGTCTTCCATCTCGGATGGCGTTAGCTTGCGTCCGTCGCTGGCGCGCCTCGCGGACTTCGGCTCCTTTGTTGCCGGCGGCTTAGCCGCGCGCCTGACACTTTCCATGTAAGCCTCGAGATCGGATTCCTCGATCAAGACGGGCCGACCAGGCAAATAGGCCAACCGGCCTGTGATACGCAGCCGCTTCACCTTGGACGCGGAACACCTCAAAATCGCGGCGGCTTCGTCCTGTGTCAGTAGTTTCGTCGGCGTCATATGAAGCGCTCCGGCATGTCAGGTGGCAACGTAGCACATACAAAGTGTTTTCGCTACGGTATACCTTGTTGATCGAAGTGTTGATCCTTCGTTGATTGTCTACAACTATCAATCAACAGAGTTGACTAAGCAATAAGGTGAAAAATACTGTTGACTAAACTGGGATTTGAGGTATGGTTGCCTTGGCCCGAAAAGCCAGATGCCATTTTCAAATCGTGAATTCGTCCGGGGGCCGCTGCGTATGTCCAGCCCGAGAGGGTAAAGGCAGTGGGGGCCATGCTCTGGTCTTTTCGACCCCGGACCCATCAACCGTCGCCCGAAAAGCGGCAGAAAGAGCTGAAAATGTGTGACGTCATCGATTTTGCCACGCGTAGGTCAAATCCGACCGCGCCGAAGGTCGAAACGGAATGTGATTGGACGATTGAGAGTGCGCCGGTCGCCGGCTTTGCCGACATGGTGCAAATCACGCTCGTTGCCGATCGCAGCGCCCTTGCTGAAATCAAGGCTCACCATGAAGCGACGTGGGCAAGGCACGTTATGGGCCAGCTCGCGTCAGCAAAGGCTGAACGGGCGGGCTGAGCCGTACAGACTGGCGCCCCCGTTTCAGAGCCTGCCGCGTCTGCGCGGCAGGCTTTGCCTTTGGCGGAAAGCGCGCACCAATGCTGAGCGATTACACGCCTACGATCGATCTCTCTCCCCGTCCTGACCCCCGTGACCGAGCGGCCGTAATAGCCGTTGTCACGCTTCTCGTGACGAAGGACCGCCTTGACGAGTGCCAAGAGACCGTTCGGCTGTTCGAAGCCGCTTATGTTCGAGCGCCGAAAATAGAGTTGTGCCGATCCTGGCACGGTGAGCTCACGCAACCGCGTGCAGTGGAACTTGGCCTTTGGCATTTTTCGGTTCAGGTGCCGATGGCGCTCATGGGGCCACTCCTTCGTGCGTACGGTTACGATTTCTGACGGCCAACAGCGGGCAATTCGCCCATTTTCCGGGCTTCGCTACCAAGCCGCTACCATCAGCCGCGCCTAAGCCGTTGATATCCTTCGCGTACGAACAGTATCAATAATACTGTTGCCGCGAATTTCGAGCAGCTGGCGGCGTGAGAAAGCGACGCCCCGGCGGAGGTCGCGGAGCAAGCCGGAAGGCTGCGCGGCTATGTGCCCAGGCGCGAATGGTGGCGAGCCGGCGGGTGCCACGACCTGGCCGGCAGGGTGGGTGCCACCCCGTGGCATAGTCCCAATCGCGCGGCCGAAACCCCGGCGACCTGTCAGAGAAATTTGCAATTTTGCCGAACTTTCGGACATCCTGTCCGGCCCAACTCCTCGCCGGCGAAACTACTGAAACGCTGGTCAGTACTCTGCAAATCGGCTAAGTTGTCCAATGCCGGAACACTAGCGGAACTCGGGCAGCCGCATCGCCGCGGGCTCGCCCGTATCCTCAACCGAAACATCCTGATCGCGCATTCTCGCTGAGCACCGCTCGCGCGCGTCGATGGTTCGAATGGATGGAGTGTTCCGATGGGTGGACCTTGGGAAAAATATCAAGCGCAGCAAACGTCGGTCGGGCCTGAAGTCGTGCGCGTTGCCGGCGGCAAAGGCCCTCGATTTCTTGGGATGCCTGTGCCGACGGCGGCGCCAGCAATCGACCCCTGGGCCGGCTTCCCCGATGCCACAGCCAGCGACATCCCGCCAGGCTTTCACGTTGTGGCGCATGCCACGCCCGCCGATGGGCCCTGGACCAAATACCAGACGCAGGCCCCGAGCGGCGCGCAGTCGACGATGCCCGAACTGGAAGATGCGTTGCGGAACGCCGACGCCGCAGGCGACACTGCGGCGGCGCAACAGCTTGCCGACGAGATTGTTCGAAGGCGAAGCACGCAGGCCGGCGGCAACGTATTCGATCAAATCGACGCACCCCCCAGCAAGCCGCGCTTTGCCGGAACGCCGGCCAAGACCGACCCGTGGGCCGCCTTCCCTGACGCGTCAGCCGCCGCGCCGGCGGTTCACAAGCCTCCGTCGCCAGACGACGAGAAGATTTTGAACGTGCTTCGTCAGAGCATGGGTCTGCCGCCCGAGAGGGTGACGAGCGAGCCGCCAATGTCCACGGCGGCCGACACCGGCCTGTCGTTCGCCTCCGGCGTGCCGCGCGGCCTCGTCGAAACCGCCATGTTCCCGGTGACGCTTAGCCGCATGGTCGAGGGCGCCGGAAACTACCTCTACAATAAGGCCGAGAACGGCGTCCGCTATGCCATCGGCGCCGAACCGCTGTCCGAAGCAGAATTGGCCCGCCGAGCCGAGCCGATGGGCGTCAACGGGTATCTCTACGGCGCCCAAGACCGCACGCGCGAGATCATGGACGCCGTGCTGCACAAGCCCGAGACGACGACCGGCAAGTACGCGGGAACCATTGGCGAATTCGTCGCGCCCGGCGGCATCCCGAGCAGGGCCGCACGCACGGCAACGACCGGCCGAGAGATCGTGCAGCGGGTCGCAGAGGATCTTGCTGGCAACGTGCTCGCGCCAGCGGTGACTTCCGAAGCCGCCGGCCAAGCCACCGAAGACACGCAATACGAAGGGCTGTCCCGCTTTCTTGGTGCGCTGTTCGGCAACACGGCGACGGCCGCGGGCCGCGCCTACAACGCGCCGGAAAGCGTGGTGCGCCGAGCAACCAGCGAAATGACCGATGCCGATTGGCGGCGCGCCCTTGGTCTTCAGGACAATTCGACTGGCATCAGGCTGACCGGGCCGGAGGCAATCGCCCAAGCGACGGGCGGCGGCAGCGCCTTGCCGAATTTGCTGCGCGTCGTCGAGGGCTCCGTTGATGGCCGCGCGAGAACAGGACAGTTCTTCGCGCAGCGCCCCGCACAGATCGACACCGCCGTTGGCAACGTGCTCGACCAGATCGCCCCACAGCACCCGCAGCCGTCCACGCTTGGGCCTCGAGCTGCCGAAGCCGCTGGCAGTGTCGTCGACAACGTGCGCCAAGGCATCAACGCCCAAACGCGCCCGCTGTATCAGGCGGCGCAGCATCAGCAGATCCCGCAGGCGGAGTTTGCGCCGATTGCCGCGGACCCGCGCTTCGTCGCCGGCCTGGCGCGCCTGCGCGGCAACGCCGAATTGGCACCGGACTACGCCGGCATGGCGGACAATTCGGTAGGCGTGATCGACGCAGTGACGAAGGACATGGCAGCGCGCGGCGAGGCGCTGCGCAACACGGCTAATCCGCTCTACGGCCCCGAGCTCGCGGCCAGGAGCACGGCCGGCGCCGCTGGAGCCCGCAACATCGCCACCAACCAGTCGCCCGAATATGCGCAGGCGCTGGCCGAGCAGGAGCGGCTGCGCCGCGCCGTGCTCAATCCGCTCGATCAGGGTCCGGTTGGGCGTGTGGCAGCGGCAAAGGACACGGCCGGCGCGGGCAGCGCGATATTGCCGCAGAATCCGCTCACAGGGTCATCAGGTGAGGCAGCGGACGCGTCACGCCGATTGATGACGGAGGATCCGGCCACGACAACAGCGCTCGTGCGCCAGAACCTTGGCGACCGCTACGCCAAAGCCTCGACCGAAACTCAGGAAGGCGTTCGCGATTTCGCCGGCGCCAAGTTCCACAAGGACGTAGCCGGCAACGACGTGCGCCAGGAAGTGCTCGACGCCGTCCTGCGGGAGACGTCGCCGCAGGCTGCAGCTTCGATGCCTGAATTGCTCGACGTGCTTCAAGCGACCGGCCGACGCAAGCCGATCGGCAGCGCGACGGAATTCAACCGTTCGATGAATGCCGACCTGGCCGGCGCGGCATCGCCTACTGGCCTTGCAGTCGGCCTCGCCCGGTCGTTGGGTTCGTCAATTACGCGGGTTGGCGACATCGCCAAGCGCGCGGCACTTCGCGGCAACCTCAGGACGCTGGCGGACATGTTCATCGATCCGCATTCGGTCGAGCTTATCCGCAACGCGAACTATCGCCGCGGAAGCATCGGCTTGGGCGAGGCTCTGGACCGCACCGCGGTCGAGGCTGGCGGCACGTATTTCGAGCCGGCAGGCAAGCGTTAGGTGGCGGTGGGCCGGACTTGTTACCAATGCGGGCGATGCAGTCATCCAACGGCGGCCCGTAACGATTAGGGATAATTGTTCTTCTTTGGCGTCGGCGGCGTGGGTTTTTGAAAGACGATCCCGCATTTCTTGACGGTCGAAGCGTCTTCGATCGCCTGCATCTCCCCCTTCAGCCGAGCCACTTCGGCTGCGGAGGCGCCATCGCCGTTTGCGAAGAAAAGAGCGGGCCAGAACACAATCACTCCAACCGCAACAACGGCTGCGTCTTGGCCAGCCTTCTTATTTTGGACGCCGGCTGCCTCAGTCGCGCGCCTCGAAATATTAGTTGCCTCTAATGCAAGTTGTTCGCACGTCAAATTTTCATAAAGAATTGGCGAAACATAGCTGGCTTGGATTTTTTCCGGCGGCGTAGCACAACCGGCAAGCGATACTGCAGCGCATAGCGCCGCGACATAGCAATTCTTCATCCCCCACGCCCCTCCCACAAGGCAAGGTTGGATCATGCACATTGGATTTCGACATGCAAGTCGTCACATTCCACTTTCAGATGCCTTATCCCGGTGTTATTATTGAAATGCTTGCAAAAAAGCAGAACTCGAGCATCTGCATCACCGCCCCGGCCTCCGGGGCAAAGATCAACCACTTTCCCTCTTTGATCTCAGCATTGATCAAGCGCCACGCTGGCGCGTTTGGGAAAGTGCAGTTGCGCGTGATGCAAAATGCCCTCTCCTTCGAAGCCTCAGGCCACGTTCTCGTACGTATCCTGGCAACAGTCTCAACAGAACGCACCTTTCCCCGGTTCGAATATGGATGCCGACCTGGCCGAGCTCAGGCGAGCAGCCAGCGACACGATCGACGCCCTCGCCGATGTTAGGCGCGCCGACGGCGCGCTGCCGAACCAGAAGGTGACGGTCGACAGCCTGGCGCCCAATGTGCTCGCGCTGCTGCGCGGCGACGGCCCGACAGGCCCCACCGGGCCGTCCGGCGCTGATTCCACTGTCCCCGGTCCGACCGGACCGACCGGGCCTGCCGGCGCGACAGGTCCGACGGGCGTGGGCGCGACTGGCCCGACCGGGCCTGCCGGCGCCACTGGGCCTGCCGGGGCCACAGGCGCAACAGGTCCGACCGGTGTCGGAGCGACCGGCCCCACGGGGCCGACCGGCATTACCGGCGCCACGGGACCGGCTGGAGCAACGGGAGCGACCGGCCCCGCCGGCGGCCCGACGGGCGCCACCGGGCCAGCCGGAGCGACGGGACCGGCCGGCGCTACGGGTGTGACGGGAGCGGTCGGCCCGACAGGACCAACGGGCGTGACAGGACTCACAGGTGCCACGGGGCCGACTGGCGTGGCCGGGGCCACAGGGGCCACAGGCGCTACCGGTGCCACGGGTCCGAGCGGCAGTCCCTTGCCTCGGATTGGCGGCACCACGAGCTCGGCCACGCCAACCCCTGACGCCGCCACTCAGGACCAGTACAATCTAACTGCCCAGGCTGCGGGAGCGACCTTCGGCGCGCCGACGGGATCGCCGGCAAACGGGCAGAAGTTGATCATCCGCATCAAGGACAACGGGACGGCGAGATCGCTGGCTTTCAACGCGATCTACCGCGCCGGCGCAGACGTTGCGCTGCCGACCACAACGGTAATCAGCAAGACCTTGTATCTCGGCTTCGTCTACAATGCTGCCGATACCAAGTGGGACTTGGTCGCCAAGGTGAACAACATATGATCGCCGCCGGGATCGTCTTCGTCGGCGCTCGGCCTGTGCGTTTCGTTCTTGGCGACACTTCGACTTTCAGCCGGCACGTCCAGCCCGGTGAAAGTCTGCTCATCACCAGCGATGACATCTACACGGACGGCCTTCCCGACCCCGAAAAGGCGCAGCGGGTTCTCGACGCGGCCCTGTCCACAAGGCTGAGGGTGATCCTGTGGTAGACACCGTCGTATTCATCACATCCGGGACCAGCTTCCCAATCCCGGCAGACTGGAGTTCGGTCAATACAATCGCCGCGATCGGCGCAGGCGGTTCTGGGGGCTCCGGCTTCACCACGTCGTCTGCCGCCAAGATCGGCTGCGGCGGGGGCGGGGGCGGGTTCTCGTCCGTCTCTAATCTGTCCCTGTCGGGTTCTGTCACTATTCAAGTCGGCGCTGGCGGCGCTGCGAAGACGGGTGTCGGCGCGGGCAACACTGGCGGCGATACGTGGTTTAACGGGGCCTCGCTTGCCGCGAGTAGTGTTGGCGCGAAGGGGGGCGCGGGCGGCGCCGGCGCGATCACCAACGCAGCGCAGGACGGCGGCTCTGGCGGAGATGCCGCAAGCGGGATCGGCACTACGAAATTTTCAGGCGGCAACGGTGGATCTGTCACGTCGGCACCGGGCACAGGCCGTACTTGCACCGGCGGCGGAGGCGCAGCCGGGCCGAATGGCAATGGCGTAAACGCTGGAAATCTCACAACCAACTCCACCTTTAGCGCCGGAGGAAATGGCGACAACGGATCGGGCGGCGCCGGCGGCGCAGCATCGACCGGAAACAGCGGAGGGACTGGGGCGGAATACACAGCTACGGCCGGCGGTACGGCAGGATCGGGCGGCGGGTCCGGCGGAAACGATGCGTCAGGTGGCGGCGGCCCGTCCGGTTCCGGCGGATTGTATGGTGGCGGCTCAGGCGGCGTCGCCGGGAGTACGGATTCGGGCTCTGGGGCCGGCGGGGGTGGGCTTATCGTTATCGCCTACACCCCGGCGTCGAATGCCGGCGGAATGTTTTTGGTTTTCTAGCCTACCAGACGCGGCAGGCTATCAGACACAAGACGCCGAGACAAAGCCACAGAATCGATCGGACTTCGGCCAAGTCTCTGACCATCGGATTTCCGTCAATCTTCTTGGGCTTCTACCCACCGATGCTTGTTCAAGTTTGCCTCCGCTTAAGGAAAGACAGCTGGCAATTCTTAAAAATGTAGCTAAGAAGACAGGCAGATGTTAGCCGCGAACTGGAGTTTTTATGTCAAAAGAGAATAGCGCCTTGATTGAGCTCACCGCAGACATCGTTTCGGCCTACGTGAGTGCAAATCCAGTACCCGTCGCTGGCTTGCCGGATCTCATTGCGAGCGTGAACGCCGCGCTTTCCGGCGTTGGTCAGCCACCAGTCGAGCCCCAAGCTGAACCAGCAGTTAATCCGAAGCGGTCTGTCACTCCGGACTTCATTATTAGCCTCGAAGACGGTCGAAAATTCAAGTCGATGAAGCGTTATCTTGGCTTGTTGGGAATGACGCCCGACGAATACCGGGCCAAATGGGGTTTGGCGCATGATTACCCTATGGTGGCGCCTAACTACGCGGCGCAACGATCGGCGCTGGCGAAGGCGAGCGGACTCGGCCGGAAGGCAACGGCAAAGCCGGCGAAGAAGGCCCCGCCCAAGCGGCCCGCAAAGTGAGGACACTCGGCCGTGCGCTGTGTCACATCCTGGGCGGCCTTTTCGTAGCCGCCGCCTTTCTTCAATGGATCACTTACGACTACCCGGACGTAAGTCCCTTTGCCTCGGCGCCATCTTTGCGCCAGGAATGCTCTCGCAATTGTTCAATTGGATACTGGTTTGTTTTCTTGCGACGACAGGCCTGACGCTGATCGCCTTTGCGCGAAGCTGGGGACAAAGGGTTTAGGTACGTGTCTGCCGCGGTCTACTCGTCCCGCCAGATCACCCGCTTCTCCCATCGGATCTGCACCAGGCGCCGATAGCGGATCGTGTGCGCCTGCTCTCCGGTTGGGTGGAATAGCTCGGCGTCCATCCATTCGCGGCTGCCGCATTTCTGACAGCGAACCTTGACCCGAACCTCATCGATCGTGACGTTGCCGATGACCTCGCGCAACTCAAGGGGCTTATAGAACCGCTTGAGGTTGCACTTGCCGCAACGGATGCCGCACGCCTGCCCGGCATCATGGGCATGCGTCAGGGTCCAGGCAGCACCGCGCGGCCACTTTTCGTGTTGTTCCGGCATATCCTGAAATGAGGAACATATTCCTGTCCAGTCAAGAGGGTCTTGACTCCAGTGTTCTCATTTTGTTCACTGTTGTCCTGACAGCCACAGGAGGCCAGTCATGGACATTATGATGGACGCCAGGGGAGCCACCCCTGAGGAAAAGCAGCGCGGTCTCGCCGCAGCACGGGCCGTGATCGAGCAATCTGGCTTGACGGCCGAGGAAGCGGCGGAAGGCTCATTCGCAGTCGAAGGCTGGGATGAAATGGGTTTCCCTCCTGATCAAGAGCCATCGGAAGACGAGTACGCCGCCGCTGAGATTTGGTGGGCGGCCAGCAATGCCGCAATCAAGGCGTGTTGCGAAGGGTGGCCGGACGAGAAGCGCATGCAGGTCAGCGGCCTACAGTTGCTGCATAATCCCGATGTGCAGCTCGCCGACCGCACCACTGCACTCCGCCGGATGCGCGCCATCATCCAGGCCGAAGACGGCAGGCACGAATATCATGACGACAGGGTCTTCTTGCTTGCTCTCGCCGCCACTGCTGAGGTTCCGGATAGTTCGGAAGCGCAGCAGCTCGTCAGCGCCGTAACGGTTGCGTATACGTCTCTGTCACTCGCGCGCTTCCACCCAGGTGAGCCTATCGAGCCAAAGCGCCAGGCGGTGCTCGACGCGATCGACGCGCTTGATGCGGGATCAGCGGCGCTCAACTGAGAAAGGTCCCTGAATGTCCACCCACGTTCTTCCGGAGCAGAGAAAGCCGAAACTGATTGTTGTGGTCGCATTTGACCGCGGCGAAGACGGAGAACTGTTTCCCATGTACGGGCCGACTGATCAGCAAAGCGAAGAGCGGGCAGTCCGGACCGCGCAAGCACTTGCGAGCAAGCATGTTGGCGTCATCGCATGGAGCCGGGATGCCGATCCGGCGCTCGGTGATTACGGTCCGCCAAACACGCTGTTTGTGAGCGGCGAAGTGCCTGACATGGAATGAGCAGCGCCAATGTGCGGACGCTACACGAGATATCTGCCCTGGTCTGAAATCCACCGGCTCTACCGACTGACTGCGCCGGCGGATGTCGGCCGCAACGACGCTCCGCGCTACAACATCGCGCCGACGGAGGAAGTCCCGTTCGTGACGGCCGGCGACGACGGCGACCATAGGCTTCGCGTCGGCCGCTGGTGGCTGGTGCCGTTCTGGGCGAAGGAAATGCCGAAGGCCGCCACCTTCAACGCGCGCATCGAGACGGTCGACACCATGCCGGCCTTTCGCGACGCCTTCAAATCGAAGCGCTGTCTCATTCCCGCCGACGGCTATTACGAGTGGACGATATCGCCGGCCGACAAGGGCAGAGATCCTTGGCACATTTTCCAGCCCGGCCACGCGCCTTTCTCCTTCGCTGGTCTGTGGGCCTACAATTCGAACCTCGACGTCACCAGCTGCACGATCATCACCGAGCCGTCCGCGGCGCCGGTAAACCAGATCCACGATCGCCAGCCGCTCATTCTCGATCCGGCCTGGTATGACGCCTGGCTCGATCCGAAGACGCCCGTCGGCGACCTGAAAGAGATCCTCAGCAATGACATGGACGGGCAATTGCAATTCCACCGGGTCGGCCGCGAGGTCAATGCCAGCGTGAAGAACAAACAGCCGAACGACTATGCAGCACTTGTCGAGCCGGTGGCACTGCTATGAGCGACGAACCGCAACGCCCCGGCGAAGCCGCCGCGCCGCGCGAGCGCGGGTCGCTCGGCCATGTCTGCGAGCATACCGGCTGTGGCAAGGATGCCGGCTGGGGCTTTGCACGGCCAAGACAGGCCTCGCACTGGTTCTGCTATGAGCACAGGGCGGAAGGCGAGCACTTTCTGTAGGAACTTGACCCATGTCCCGTCATCAATTTGTGCACGAACTGGAAAGCACCGCCGACCATATCGCAGACGCTTCTCGGGCCGATTTGCAGGTACTTTTGCGGCGGGCCGCGCTGCTGCTCAGAAACGTCGGTGGGATCAGCCTTGATCCGCGCACTGATGAAGCGATTTCCAGCTTGGCCGCTGAGATGGGCGCGGCGAAACCGGAGCTGATTGAAAGGATCGTCGGCGAATGGCTTGTCGCGAACGCTTATCTGCCGCTGCCGCGACACTTGGACGAAGAGAGCACGGTGGACGGCAACGGATGATCAGCGGACCGAGACGCGAAGGCGACTACCCCGACCGTAAGGTCGACTGTCAGGAAGCAATGGAGCCCGGGTTTCAGGCGATCGTCGATTGCATGATCGAGGCCGGCTGGACGCGTGGGGAAGTGGTGCGCTCACTGCGCCTGCTGATCGCGGCCGACAACATTACGCAGAAGGAAAACGCCAAGGTTGAGGCAGAGCTTGCCATTGCTCGGGCGGTGCTCCGGACTGGCCGCTCGCTTTAAGGGGAAAGTTGATTGCAAGCGCCGTCGATGTGTTTATCTTGTTGCTGCAGCACTGCCTTGCCCAGTACTATCCAATCACCTTCGTTGCAGCCATTGGCATTGTCCATGAATTTTCCGTCGTGATTCCAAGCCGCGTCGTTGCATGTATTTACTGTAGCGGCTATCTGGTTCGAACCCTGCACACGTCTGAACTCAGTTCTAAAAGACTCATTGGACCAACAGATACTTATCACTTTATGGCAAACTTCCCGCGCGTTTTGGCAGTGTGCCGACGCCGGGATTGTAGAATTTGCTAGCAGCACAGTTCCGAAAATCGAGCCAAATATCGCTGCCTGTTTCATTCAAATCTCCCCAAATAATATACTTTATTTCGGCCCGGCAGCATCCGTGAGTCAAGTTGTCCGTCTAATCACACGGAAATGTGATGCCCGAAACGGTGCATCAGGCTTCCGTGGTCACTCCTCGCGAAAATCCCGCAGCGACGCGTGGCGAAGCATTTCCTCGCCTTTGAGGAACTTCACCCGACCGAACAGACCAGGCTTCAGCCATTCCGCCTTTTCCTTTGCCAGGCCCTTCGGCGGCGGAGCGCCGGTCTTTCCTTGAACGCGTTCCCATAGGCGCTCTCGGATTTCGCGGTTCGTCGTGATAAAGGCGCCTCCGACATAGCGGCCCCGGTCGGCCATCAGCGCCATGGCGGGCTTACCAGCCTCTCGCTTCACGCCGATGATTTCCAGCTCACCTTCGGTGAAGCATTTGATCTTGCGCCAGTCCATCGTCGGGCCGCTGCGATAGCGGCTGAGTTTGCGCTTGGAAACCATGCCCTCGAGGCCGGCCTTGTCGACGAGATGGTAGACCGCGGCGCCGGTGCCCGGCAGTGCTTCAGAGAATTGGATCCGGCCGCCGGCGGGGATCATCTCGTGAAGGATCTCGCGGCGATCCTCGAGCGGCATGTCGCGCAGATCATGACCGTTCAGGTGCAGGAGATCGAACGCGACGAAATAGAGATCCTGCGGCCGGCTGGTGATGGCCGATCGCAGGGCGCTGAAATTGGCAAGGCCTTCTTCATTGGTGACGATGACCTCGCCTTCGATGATGAAGCTTTCCGCTTCGACCACCGCCGCCTCAGCGGCGAGCGGCCGATATTTCGCCGTCCAGTCGTGGCCGCGTCGAGTGTAGAATCGGATGCCGTCTTCGTCCTTGACGGCTTGGGTGCGAAAGCCGTCGAATTTGACTTCGTGGCTCCATTCGTTGCCTTCAGGGGGCCGATCGACCAGCTCCGGCATCATCGGAGGGATGAATTTCAGACGCACACACGACCCCAACAACGTTCGAATTTGATTCAATATGGCATGGCCGGTTCCGTTCCGTTAGCGATTGCTGAAAAAGCAAAGCGGAACATTCGTCGGGGCTCGCAGGTTCTTTAGCGAAGAGGAACCAGCCATGGCAGACGACACGACCAAGCGCGACTTCCGCGACCGCGATCGGGTATCGGGCGACGAGGACTATGAGGTCGCCCACTTCGCCCGAAAGTTCCAGCTCACCATTCCAGAAGCGCGAGAACTCATAGCGAAGCACGGCAATGACCGACAAAAGCTGGAGCGCGAGGCCAAAGCGCTTGCCGAAAAATGACTCGTTTGCCTGGCCGCCAGACTGCGACGAAGCGCTCAGCCTGATCAGGATGGCCATCGAGATGACCTGTCCCGCTGGCGTGCTGCCGAGCCGAGAAATGGTGAATGGCCTTTATGGCCCGGAGCCGATCCATGAAGCCGAGGCGCTTGCCAAAGCTATCATTGCGACAGTGGAGAAGCTCACCGGATGACAAAGACTCGGACGTGGCACGAGCAGGACGACACGAGCCGCTTGAACTGGTACCGCTAGTCCGGAATGCGGCGATAGCGGAAGTGATTGCGAATGTGATCGTTGAAAAAGCGGCCTTTGACAAAGGCCGACCGGAACGCGGCGTAAGTCTCTGGAGGCACCTCCTCAAAGTCGTAGTGCTTTCCGCTGGCCACGAACCAGACGGACAAGATCCTACTTGCCGGATCGTATTCGGTTTTCCTGATCGAGGTGGATGGCATTTGCCGCCAGCCCGTAGCTCATGAGAGGCGATGCGCTACAGGCTCCGGCGAAAATGCCGGAGCCTGGTAATGGCGGTCAGACTTAGCCCCCGTTAGCAGGTGCCGGGGCGGGTGTGGCCGGAGCAGCGGGTTTGGAAACGGACGGTGCGGCCGGAGCAGCGGGTTTGGAGACGGACGGTGCGGCCGGCGTCTCAACCTTGGGCGTGTTGACGCTCACATTCACATCCTTCCCCCCGCTACCATTTAGGTTAATGACTCCCGTGAAGAACAACAACACAACAATCGCGATGATCCCAAGGACTACCGCAACGACTGTTCCGCCACTTCCGGAGTTTACGACTGTAGGCCCTTCAGGCATGACTTTCACTCCTTCTTGAGTGCTCACTATAGAGAAAAGAGAACTTGGGAGTGTTTGTTCCATTCTCGGGCCACAGTCCCACTATACGTGCGACCGAAGTCCCTTTGGTGCGAAAATCCCGAACGCCCCAAAGAGACCCGCTGGTTTGCACCAGCGGGCAAAAGGTTTGGCGGCTTTGATCTTTGCTCATGTCAGTGAGCCTTTGGGACTGTTGGTGCGTTCCAGGCGCCTTGGGAATGGCGCGCAGAGCACGCCGACGGCGCAGTGCCCGCGAGCCGGCCGCTCGGCATCATCAGCCGCAAGCTCGTCGCGCAGAGCGGCTATTCGTGCGAGCCGCGGCGGACATGCAAGCAGATCGGCTCGTGCGAAGAAGCCCAATGGTATCTGCAGAACTGCTCGTGGGGCGGGAAGCTGGATCGGGACAGCGACGGCGTGGCGTGTGAGACGTTATGCTAGGAACAGTTGGGGTTGCGCTTCGCGGGGGAACGAGTAGGTTGACACCACGTTAACCTTGGCCTGTGAGGATAGGCGTGATTCGTCACGCCTTTTGGGTGATCTGTTGCAGTGCGATATGATTGCCTATATACAACCGCGAACCCCGGCGCGCCTCCCCGGCCGGGATCGCCATGGTTTGGCCAATAAGCTTTGGAGGGAGAGTAGCATGAACGGAAACCGTCTGAATGACATCTTGACCCGCCACGGTGTGGCGGATGCTCACGAGTTGCTGGAGTCAATCAGCGACGGCGTGCGCATTAGACGCGCGCAAGACCCGGATGTGCACATGCGGGGCAGTATCCACCAGATGAAAGACCTGGTCAGTACGCCTGAATCTGTTCAAGATGGATTTTCTCAGCTAGAGCATCTGTAGCCCAAGGGGGGCTACAGGTGCTTAATGCCGCAGAACAATCCGTCGCAGTACACGGTTAGTCAGCTACTCGCGTATTATCATGATGAAGTCGTGCCGGCGCTCGCAACCGCCGTCACGCTGGATCACGCGTTCCCACAAGAAGTTCTCAACGAGTTGAGAAACGCCATGACGCACATGGCGCGGGCGAATGCACTGGACGCATCCCAAGCCCACGCGGCCCAAAAAGAACTTCATTCGGCGCATCGGCATCTTTTGCGATGTACTCTTGACTCGTTAAAAGTGGTGCTTCTGGCTATTGCAAAACCTTGCGACGAAATGATGAAGGCTCTTAACGATGAGATGCTGCTTCCCGGCAGCGTTCATACGGAGGCGCGCAAGTTGAGGGCGCGCCGAATTGATATCAGTACCCACGAGGGGCAGCGGCCAATTGACGAAGTCGTTGAGAAGCTGAAAGTTCTTTGCGACGACTACGATAAGTTTTCTGAAAAACTCCAGACCGAGTTTAGTGGCGACACGATTGTTCAGCGGCGTGGGGCGATCAGAAAAGCGAAATGGATTGAAAGAGCCTGGGGATTCGTCGTGGGGCTCGTGGCGGGGATCATCGTAACACTTGTGGCTTGGGAATGGCTCCCGCCCCCGAGCTAGTGAGCTGATTTGCACCTGTGGTGGCTTGTGTGGGACCAACATGTGGGACGCCACACTAAGCAACTCGTATGCGTAGCTAAGTGGCTGATTTTATTGGCGCACCCGACAGGATTCGAACCTGTGACCTCTGCCTTCGGAGGGCAGCGCTCTATCCAGCTGAGCTACGGGTGCTTCCCGGGGAACCGGAAAACGAACCAGCCGGTAAGCCGGCCAGCCACGGGCTTCTTAGCGGAAGCCGCACCTAGCTTCAACGGCCAATTGGCGATTGTGCGGCGGCCTGTGATGGGTCGATTGTCCGACTGATAGGCCATCGGAGATGGCGCCCCCCTCTCCGTCTCGGTTTCGTCGAGCCTCCGTTCCGGGGCGAGCCGCGGGTCTCGCTTGTCCTTCGGACCCCCACTTTGTGGGGGCGAGGAACGCAAGCTCTTCGGCCTCATCCCTCCGCCGGCACCTTCGCCGTCTTTCTCCGCACCGCCCTTGTCGCCCGCTTCTGCTTCTTCGCCCCGGCCAGCTCGTGCATGGCGTCGAGCTGCATCTGCTGCATTTCTGCTAGGCGCTGCCATTGGCGCGAGATCAGGTAGTCGAGCTTTTCGTGCAGGTGCCGCACTTCGAGCTCGGCCTTCAGGTTCACCCGGTAGTCGTTGAAGGAGCGCAGCCGGTCTTTGGCCTCCTGCCGCTTCTGGCTCATCATGATCACCGGCGCCTGGATGGCGGCGATGCAGGAGAGCATCAGGTTGAGCAGGATGAACGGGTAGGGGTCGAAGGCGTGCGCCAGGCCGGCGATCAGGTTGATGCCGATCCAGATCAGCAGCACGCCGCCGAACGAGATCAGGAACCACCAGCTGCCGCCGAACTCGGCCATGGTGTCGGAGACGCGGTCGGCGAAGGAGCGGTGCTCCTCGAACTCCTCTTCCGAGTTTTCCGAAATCGTGTCTTGCCTGGCGATCGATTCCACCACTTGGCGGTCGAGCTCGGAGAATTCGCCGTGCTCCTGCTGCAGCAATTCCTCCATGTAGCGCATGCGGTAGCGGCCGAGCTCCTCGCGGCTGATGCGGGCGCCGCGCGGCAGGTCTGGATGGTCGGAGCGGATGCGGTCGGCGAGGCTGGGCCTCAGATCATCGACGCGCACCAGGTCGCGCTTGCGGAACTTTCTGCCGCTGATCGCCGAGGGTTTTTTCTTCGGCTTGATCCGGCCGGGCACATGCGGTTCGGAATCCGGCACTTCCGGCGCTTCGAGGATCTCGTCGGCGGCGGCTTGCGCATCCTCCGGCACGGTCTCCGCCTCGAGATATTCGCCGGCGATGTCGTTCTCGTTGTCGGCCTGGACTTGCGCGGACGCCTTCGGGTCGCCTGCCATGGTCGGTGCTCCTGTTCGCGGGCTTTTGCGGCTACGATACGCCAAGCCGGCGCAGCATATCCATGCTGAGTGTGAATCCCGTGTGACCGAACAAGTTCTTATGATTGGGTGGGAAGGTGAGAGGCGTCGCCAGCCGCCACGCGCAATTGCATAGGTCGGCGCTGCCCCCGCTCCGTCTCGGCTCGGCGAAGTCGAGATGAGAGGGAGAGCGCCGTTCGCGATTATCAATCTCCCCTGGAGCAATCGTCTCCGCCGGCTGGCCTTGATCCAGATCAAGCTGGCCCCTGTGGCTGGCCTGATAGGCTGACTATATCCAAATCAGGCCTGATCGTTCAGGCTCCCGCCAATTGGGGCGCGCATCGCCCCGCAAATGAGGGGTAGCCACCATGTACAAGAAAATCCTGATCGCCACCGACGGCTCGGAACTGGCCCAGAAGGGCGTCGCACACGGGCTGGAGCTGGCCAAGGGCCTCGGCGCCACCGTGGCTTTCGTCACTGTCTCCGAGCAGTTCCCCGCGCTGGCCTGGGGCGGTGCCATGGCCGGCTACGTCGCCGCCGACGAACTGGTCAATTACGAGGAAAGCGCGCGCAAATATGCAAACGAGCTGCTCGACAAATGCAAGGCCGAGGCCGATGCCAAGGGCGTGGCCTCCAAGGGCATCCATATCGAGAACCGCACGCCCGCCGAAGCGATCCTCGATGTTGCGGCCAGTGAAGGCAGCGACCTCATCGTCATGGCTTCGCACGGCCGCAGGGGCATCGGCCGCCTGGTTCTGGGCAGCCAGACGGCGGAAGTGGTGTCGCTGACGGAGATCCCCGTGCTGGTGGTTCGGTAGGGTTAAGGCAGGGCGGCGCGCCTGTTGGCCTTGTCTATTGCGTCGGCAGCAGCGGCGCACTGGGCGAGGCCAGATCCGCCGACGGCAGATCGGATGCCGGCGAACCCGGCAGCGTCGACGCAGGCGTCGCCGAACCCGGCGGCGGCAGCCCTGGCAAAGCCGAGTCCGGCGGCGGCAATTGGGGAAGTGGCGAGGCCGGCTGCTGCCCGGAATACATCAGCCGGGGCTGGGTTGCATCGGCGGTCGTCGGCCCCAGGCTGCGCTGGATCAGCGCCTCGACATGATCGTTGCGCTGGCGCGCGGTATCGGCACCCATCACCACCACGATCAGATGCCGCCCGTCGGCATTGTAGGAGGTGACGATGTTGTAGCCGGAAGCTCTTATGTAACCGGTCTTGATGCCGTCGACGCCGCGCACCCGTCCCAGCATGTCGTTGTGGCCGCGCACCAGCCGGCCGCGGAACATGAAGTCGCTTTCGGAGAAATAGTGGAAATGCTGCGGGAAGCGGCGCTCCAGCGCCATGCCCAGCACCGCCATGTCGCGCGCCGTGGTCACCTGGCCGTCGTCGGGCAGGCCGCATGCATTGCGGAAACTGGTGCCGGTCATGCCGAGCGAGCGCGCCTTGGCGGTCATCATGGCGGCGAACTGGTCCTCTGAGCCGCCGCCCAGATATTCGCCCACGGCCACCGCCACGTCGTTGGCAGACTTCACCACCATGGCGCGGATGGCGGAATCGACGTCGATCGTTTCGCCGCGCCGGAAACGCAGTTTCGTCGGCGGCTGCGAGGCGGCGTGATCGGAAACCGGGATCCGCGTTTCCTTGGTGACGCGGCCGGACTCCAGCGCCTCGAACAGCATGTAGAGCGTCATCATCTTGGTCAGCGACGCGGGATAGCGCTGCGACCTCGAATTGACCTCGAACAGGGTCTTGCCGGACGAAGCGTCGACCACGATCGCCGCATATTTCTGCGGTTGCGCCGGCACGGCCAGCACGCTTTCCGGCGGCGTGGTGGTGCAGCCGGCAACCGGCGCGAGCAATGCCAATACGGCGATGAGTTTCTGGAGGAAGGGGAAGGGACGGGCCAAGACTTGTTCTAAAGCTGTTGCTGAGACGCGGCGAAGCTAGCGTAACCCATCCGCCGCGTCCAACTGGTTAACGCGCACAGCAAAGCATTTGCCCAGGTTTTGCAGCCTTTCAGACACACCGGCGCGCCCCCCCGCTTTGCCGTCCCCACCCCCTTGCCGCCTATATCGCGCTGGCGGCCGTCGCGGCTTTGATCATCGCCACCGCCATGGTGCTGCGCCATCCCCCTTGTAGGGCGCAAACGCGGTGATGCAAAATGCTGGTCGCTCCGCTTGCGCGCGCTCCATCGAACAGGCTTTTCTTGCGCAAAGATTCGCGGGAGACATTCATGGACACGCTCACCATCGGCGCAAAAGGCATCTCGGTCTCGCTCGATCTCGCGGTCGGCCATATCGCCGCCATGGACATCGAAGCCGACGGCCGCGTTCTGAAACCCCTGCATCGCGCGCCCTGGGTCGGTTCGCCGCGCGAGAACCTGCCGGAAACCCTGCCCGAAGGCACGGTCCGCCTGTCCGGCGATTTCCTTTGCGCGCCATTCTCCACCAGCGACGTCGAGGCCGCGCCCCTGCATGGCTGGCCGGCCAACAGTCAGTGGGACGTCGTCGAGAACGGCGCCATTGCCGGCGGCTGGCGCGCCGTCTTCCGGCTGCGCCGCAAGGTAATGGGCGCCACCATCGACAAGGTCTTCACGCTGCGCGACGGCCATCCCTTCCTCTACCAGGAGCACATCTTTTCCGGTGGCTCCGGCGCGATCTCCGTCGCCCACCATCCGATGACGGTGATGAAGGGCGGCGGCCGGTTGGCCTTCTCGCCGAAGCGCATGGCCGTCACGCCCCCGACGCCGCCGGAGCCCGATCCGGCGCGCGGGCGTTTTCGGCTGGCCTATCCGGCCCGCGCCAGCGACCTCACAAAGGTCCCGCTGGCCGCCGGCGGCACAACCGACCTCACCGACTACCGCATGGAAGACAGGCGCGAGGATTTCATAACCCTGGTCGAGGCGGATCACGGCGGCCCGGGCTGGACGGCGATCGCCCGCCACGCCGAGCAGGACCTGGTTCTGGTGCTGAAGAACCCGGCCGAACTGCCGGTGACCATGCTGTGGTTCAGCAATGGCGGCCGCGACTACGCGCCCTGGAGCGGCCGTCACGTCGGCGTGCTCGGCGTCGAGGACGGCCGCACGGCCGTCGGCCATGCCGCCTCGCTCGGCGACAACTGGTTGAAGCATGAAGGCGCGGCAACGGCCTTCGCGCTCGCCGAGGGACGGTCGATCTCCTTCCGCCATGTCATCGGCGCGGTTCCGTTCGCGGGTGTGGAGCCGCCGGGCGGCCTGGAATCGGCGCCTGACCGCTTGCGCGTTGTCACCGCCGGCGGCGCGGCGCGGGAGCTGCCGTTCGACGGAGGGTTCCTGCGCATCGGCCGCTCGGTTCCTACGTGAGAGGTCCGGGGGCAGCGCGTCTAGAAATTCGTCATTCCAGGGCGGAACAAGGAGCGAAGCTCTGTCTCGGAGCCCCTGTAATCCTTGCCGTTACCTCGATAGAAAGGTGTGAGCCGAGCAGAATTCTGCGCCGTTGCAACCCTCAAGGGCACGGAATGGATCCGCGGGTCTGCGCCGCGTCGCAACGCTCCTTGCTCCGCCCGTGGATGACGATGGGATGGACGTCTCGGCTAATCTCGAAGGCGTGCAGGCCGCCGAAACTTCGGAACGAGGTTTGAAATTTCCATCCACACCCGCCAAGATGCCAGCCGAACCGCAGCCGGAAAGCCGCCGATGTCCGAGATCGCCCATATCACAGCCGCCATCTTCAAGCGCGCAGGCAAGGCCAAGCGCTTCGTCGTCGCCATCGCTGGTCCGCCCGGCTCCGGCAAGTCGACATTGTCCGCTTCGCTGCATGAGCTGCTGCCGGAAGGCAGCTCGGAAGTCGTGCCGATGGACGGCTTCCATTATGACGACATCATTCTCGACCGTCGCGGCCTTCGCCCCCGCAAGGGCGCGCCGGAAACCTTCGATTTCGCCGGCTTCGAGACGCTGCTGAAGCGCATCCGCTCCGGCGAACCCGACATCGCCATCCCGGTGTTCGACCGCAGCATCGAACTGTCGCGCGCGGCGGCCGAAATCGTCGGCGCCGACACCAAGTTCATTCTGGTCGAGGGCAATTATCTGCTGCTCGACGAGGAGCCGTGGTCGCGGCTGGCGCCTTTGTTCGACTTCACCATCTTCGTCGACGTGCCGCGCAACGAGCTCGAGCGCCGCCTGATGGAGCGCTGGCGGGAGCACGGCAAGTCCGACGAGGACGCCCGTGCCTGGATCGCCTCCAACGACATGCCCAACATCGAGCGGGTGCTGGCGCGGCGCCGGCCGGCCGACATGGTCATTGGTTAATGACCCTGGTGATTGGTTAACCTGCTCAATTTTCAATATTTTTCGGCGGGAACTTTAAGGTTTTCACGCCGTTATGATCCTATCCCGAATTGTCCGGCGCCGGAACAATTCCAGGAAGGCGCAGTGCTTTGCCTCCGGAATTGCAAAAAAGAAAATGACAGGAGCCGTCAGATGGCAACCAACAGCAGAAAACCCGCGCCCAAGAAAAGCAGGGCCAACCAATCCAGGGCGACGCAGGCCAAGGCTGGCGCCGGCCCCACAATCGCTGAGCGGTCGAAAGACGCCAAGCCGGCTTTCGGCAAGGCGGCGCCAAAGAAAGTGACGCCTGGCACGGCCCACAAGGTCGCGGCCAAGAGCGCGAAACATGCCAAGTCGCCGGCTAGCAAATCGGGGCCGATCCGCACCGTGGCCAGCGTCGCGACAGGAGCGGTCGTCGCGACCGCGAGGCTCGCGGCCTCCGTGTTCGGCCGCGGCGGCGCCAAGGCCAAGGCGAAATAGCTCTTAGCCTTTCGCCGGGATGGTGAGGCCTCGCTTCACCGCCGGCCGTTCCAGGCCGCGCTCCAGCCACTCGGCGACGGTCGGGAAATCATCGAAGCCGACCAGGTCCCGCGCCTCGTAGAAACCGATCAGGTTGCGCATCCAGCCCAGCATCGACACGTCCGCAATGGTGTAGTCGTCGTCCATGATCCACTTGCGGCCCTTCAGGCGCGTTTCGAGCACGCCGATCAGCCGCCGCGACTCGTCGCGGTAACGCTCCAGCGGCCGCTTGTCGGCGATCTCGCGTCCGGCGAATTTGTGGAAGAAGCCGACCTGCCCGAAGATCGGGCCGATCGCCGCCATCTGGAAGAACACCCATTGGATCGTCTCGTAGCGCCGCGCCGGATCGGCGGGAATGAGCTTGCCGGTCTTGTCGGCCAGATAGAGCAGGATGGCGCCGGACTCGAACAGCCCGATCGGCTTGCCGCCCGGACCGTCCGGATCGATGATCGCCGGTATCTTGCCGTTCGGATTGAGCGACAGGAATTCCGGCGTCCAGCTCTCGTTCTTGCCGATGTCGACGTAGTGCGGTTCGTAGGGCAGGCCGATCTCCTCCAGCGCGATCGACGCCTTCACGCCATTGGGCGTCGTGGCGGAATAAAGCTGCAGGCGATCGGGGTGCTCGGCCGGCCAGCGCTTGGCGATCGGAAAGGCGGACAGGTCGGTCATCGGAAACTCCGGATGCGGATTGGCGCCGGGGCGGCGCTCATGGCGGGTGAAGAAAGAATTAGGACCCTGGCCGGCCGGATCAATACACCGGCAAGCGGCTTGCCGTGCACAGTCAACGGAATCGCTCGATCAGACCGCCTTGAAGGCCAGCACCGCATTGGTCCCGCCGAAGGCGAAACTGTTGCTGAGCGCGGCGCGCACCTTGCGCTCGCGCGCCGTGTTCGGCGTCACGTCGAGGTCGCATTCCGGGTCCGCCTCGCGGTAATTGGCGGTCGGCGGCACGATGCCGTCGCGGATCGCCATCACGCAGGCGATCATCTCCAGCCCGCCGGAAGCGCCTAGGCAATGCGCATGCATCGACTTGGTCGACGATACCGAAAGCGAACGCGCGTGCTCGCCGAAGACGCGCTTGATCGCCGCGGTTTCGATCTGGTCGTTGGCCTTGGTGCCGGTCCCGTGCGCGTTGAGGTAGTCGACATCTTCCGGATTGAGCCCAGCATCTGCCAGGCAGAAACGCATGGCCGCTTCCGGCCCTTCCACGGTCGGCGCGACGATGTCGGAGGCATCGGCCGAAAGCCCGACGCCGGCGATCTCGGCCAAAACGGTGGCGCCGCGCGCCATCGCGTGATCGTAGCTTTCCAGCACCGCCATGCCGGCGCCTTCGCCGAGCACCAGGCCTGCTCGATCGGCCGAGAACGGCCGGCACGTGTCGGGCGAAAGCACTCTGAGCGCCTCCCAGCCCTTCAGCACGCCCCACACCAGCGGCGCTTCGGTGCCGCCGGCGACCATTACGTCGGCGCGGCCGAGCCTGATCTGGTCGACGGCCGAGGAAATCGCGTGGTTGGCGGACGAGCAGGCCGAAGTGGCGCCGAAGACAGGGCCGCGCAGCCCGAGATTCATGCTGACCTGGCCGGCGGCCGCGCCCGGCATCACTTTCGGCACGGTGAAGATCGCGGCGCGGTTGCGCCCCTCGAGCAAAATGGCGCGGTAATTCTCTTCGATGGTCTCGAAGCCCGCGACGCCGATGCCGACGATTGCCCCCATCCGGTAGGTGTTGTCGGCATGGGCCGTCAATCCGGACTGCCTCATGGCCTCGCGCGCGGCGATCACCGCCAACAGGCTGAAGCGGTCCATCGACACGACCTGCTTGCGGTCGATGCCATGGTCCGGCAATTCCTTGATCTCGCAGCCGGTCTTGACCTTGAGATCGTGCAGCGACGGGTTGTCGATAGGGCCGATGGCCGAGCGGCCGGCGCGCATGGCCTCCCACATCGCCGGCGCGTCGTTGCCAAGCCCGCAAATCCCGCCAATGCCGGTGATGACGACGCGTTTTTGCATGAAGTCAGGCTTTTTTCGCGATCAGTTCGCGAACCGCCTCGACCATGTCGCCGACGTTCTTGAGATTGCTCCAGGCGTCGACCGTATTCATCTCGATCTCGATGCCGTATTTTTCCTCGAGATCGAAGATGATCTCGGTCAGCTCCAGCGAATGGATGCCGAGCGTGCCGAGATCGGTGCTGGCGGTGATTTCCTCGCCGCCGGTATCGGCATGGGCCTTGATCTTTTCGATGATCTCGGTCGTCAGTTGGTCAGCCATTCGGTTCCTTCCCTGTCGTTGCCCGACGCCAACTGATCAGCGCCCCTTTTTGATCCCCGGACCCAACAAACGCCGTCGCCCTTACCTCGCCAGGCACCGCGCGACCGCTCCAAGGTGGCTTCCCTCTATAGAAACCGAAACGATGTCAAGCAACAAGCGATATCGACAAAGCCGCCGGAGTGCTTAACCTGGGATCGTGGACATGATCGACGACACCTTGACATCCCAACCTGCCTCGCCCGTGGCGGCCCCTTCCTTGCCTGCCGCGCAACGTGTTGGCGGCCTAGGCAGGCTTTTCTGCGGCAAAGGCGGCGGCCGGACGCGCCTGCAGCGGCTTTACCAGGACGGATCGGCCAAGATCCGCCTGCCGGCGGTGCAAGGCGATCCGCTCGAGGCGGTGCTGATCAACACGGCCGGCGGACTGACTGGCGGCGACCGCCTCGGCTGGACGATCGAGGTCGGCGCCGACGCCTCCGCCGCCATCACCACCCAGGCCTGCGAGAAGGTCTACCGCGCCGCCGCCGACAGGGCCGAGACAAGCGTCCGCCTGCGGGTGGATCCGGGCGGCCGCGTGGCCTGGCTGCCGCAGGAAACCATCGTTTTCGACCGCGCCGCCTTCGCTCGCACGCTGGATGTCGAGCTTGGCGACGATGCCGAGGCATTGGTGCTCGAAGCCACGCTGTTCGGCCGGCTGGCGATGGGCGAGCGCGCAACCAACGGCAGTTTCCACGACCGCTGGCGGATCCGCCAAGGCGGCGCGCTGATCCATGCGGAGGATTTTCGCGTTGGGCCGGATATCGCGGCAACTTTGCGGCGGCCGGCGGTGGCCGGCGGCGCGCTTGCCGTCGCCACATTGCTGCTCGTTTCGCCGCAGGCCGAAAGCCTGCTGGAACCGGCCCGCGCCATCATCGGCGATCCCCTTATGGGGGGCGGCGCCAGTTTCTGGCGCGTCGGCCGATCTGGCAAGCTTCTTGCGAGGCTTTGTGCCGGCGACGGCTACCAGCTCCGCAAGCGGCTGGTTCCGCTGGTCGAACTGCTCAATGGGCGGGCGGGCCTGCCCAAATTGTGGTCACTCTGATTTCGATTGCCGGGACATTGCATGAACCTGATGCCGCGTGAAAAAGACAAGCTGCTCATCGCCATGGCGGCGATGGTGGCGCGCAAGCGGCTGGAGCGAGGCGTCAAGCTGAACCATCCCGAAGCCATCGCCCTGATCACCGACTTCGTCGTCGAAGGCGCGCGCGACGGCCGCCCGGTCGCGGAACTGATGGAGGCGGGCGCCCATGTCGTCACCCGCGCCCAGGTCATGGACGGCATCGCCGAGATGATCCACGACGTCCAGGTCGAGGCGACGTTTCCCGACGGCACCAAGCTGGTGACCGTGCACGAACCCATAAGGTGAGACCGATGCTGGAGCTCAGGCCGAATTGCGAATGCTGCGACAAGGATCTGCCGCCGGACGCGACCGATGCGCTGATCTGCACCTTCGAATGCACCTTCTGCGCCGACTGCGTGGATAATGTGCTGGGTGGCGTCTGCCCCAATTGCGGCGGCAGTTTCTCGCCGCGGCCGATCCGGCCGGCGGCCAAGCTGACGAAATATCCGCCATCGACCAAACGCGTGCTCAAGGCCGAAGGCTGCGGTCCGCGCAAGGCCGCTTGACCAGGTCAATTGGAAAGGCAGAAAGATGATCCCCGCTTCGACGAAACGTACCACGCTTGCCGCGATCCTGTTCCTGGCAGCCGCCATGCCGGCCTACGCCCATGTCGGCGTCGGCGCGACCTCGTCCTTTTCCGCCGGCTTCGCGCACCCTCTGTCCGGCCTCGACCATATGACCGTGATGATCGCGGTCGGCCTGTGGGCGGCGCTGAGGGGCGGCAAGGCTATCTGGGCCTGGCCGCTCGCCTTTGTCGGCGTGATGCTGGTCGGCGGCGCGCTCGGCATGCTGCATGTGCCGGTGCCTTTCGTCGAGCCGGGCATCCTCGCTTCCGTCGTGGCGCTCGGTCTGCTGGTGGCGCTGGCGATCGACCTGCCGGTCTCGGCCGGTATCGCCGTCATCGGCCTGTTCGCGCTGTTCCACGGGCACGCGCATGGCACGGAAGTGCCGGAAAATGCCAGTGGCCTCGAATATATGGCGGGCTTTGCCGCCGCCACGGCGCTGCTCCACGGCGTCGGCATTGCGGCCGGTCTTGGGCTAGGCTCGCGTTTCCGCCGCCTGGCGCGCGCCGCCGGCGCTGCCTGTGCGGCGGTTGGCGTCGGCCTTGCCTTCGGCGTGCTGTGAGGCCGCAATGATCCCCGGCGAAGTCATCACGGCCAAAGGCGACATCGAACTGAACAAAGGCCTGCCCATGGTGACGCTCAAGGTCGCCAATAGTGGCGACCGGCCGATCCAGGTCGGCAGCCACTATCATTTCTTCGAGACCAATGAGGGGCTGAAATTCGACCGCGAACGCGCGCGCGGCATGCGGCTCGACATCGCAGCCGGCACCGCCATGCGCTTCGAACCGGGACAGGAGCGCGATGTCACGCTGGTGCCGCTGGGCGGCAAGCGCGAGGTCTATGGCTTCCAGCAGAAGGTGATGGGCAAGTTGTGAGGTCCGCCGCCGCGCTGATATCACTTCGGAGGCTTGGCTGCGGCGTAGATGACAATCCTGCCGGGATTGTCGAACTCCACCGCAAGCACGTCCTCGGCCAGAACACGGCGCGAATCGATCGCGTTGAAGAGCAGGGCGTTCGCCTCGATCTCCTGGCGAAGTTCGGCAACATCGTCCTTATGCTGCTTCACCTTGTTCTCGATGACGGGCGGCGGCCCGCCTTCGCTGCGCGCCGCGTCGGTCAGGAAGACGATGTCGACCGTGTCGAGCTTGGTGGTCTTGCGCACCGCGCCGATGTTGTCGCGGGTGCGGTCGATGGCCGTGATGACCTTTCCGGCTTCCGTCCTGGAGAGCGCTTCCTCCTGGCGGATGTTGGAATCGACGATTGCCGCAGCAGGCCTGTCGCTGTCCAGCGGCTGCGCCGCGAGTGCAACATGTGGCGCGGCCACGAAAAGCGTGGCGGCAATCACGGAACTCCATTTCGCAAGGCGCGGGGCGTTCGCCATCGCTCGCTCCTGACTGAACTCGTGGCGGGGCGAAAACAGCGAAACGGTCCTGCCTGGCCGGTGGTTCCCTTCAAAAGCTCGCCGGCGGACCGCGAAGCGGCCCGCCTGGTCGCGCAATCAGCTTGCCTTCTTGGTGATCAGCGTCAGCGCGCCATTGGGCTGCAAGCTGGCGGCGATCACTTGCGCCGAACTCACCCCCTTGGCTTCGAGGGCGGATTTCACCTTCGGCGTCGCGTCGATCGATTTGCGCAATGTCTGCAGGCCGGCGTCGCCGCGTTGCGCGACGATCTGATTGACCTGCGTCTGCGTGTCCTTGGGCAATTCGGTGATGTCGACCACGTTGACGCTCTGGATCGACGGCGCCGCGGGCTGAGCCTTCGGCGCGGCGGGCGCGGCGGGCGCGGTCGGCGCGGGGCTGGGCTGCGGCGTCGGCTGCTGCTGGGCATTCGCGGCGCCCGCCATCAACGTGGCGGCGGTTGCGGCGAGAACAATCGCTTTGAGCATGGATATTCCTTCCATCGATTTGGCAAACGGTCGTTTTGGGCTGACCGGGCCACCTCAACCGCCAAATGGGAGCGCAAGGTGTCGCCGAGCGGGTCATTGCGTGACCATTGGATGGCGACAATGTGCAGTCCGCGCCCAAACAACCTTACTTTTGGCAACCTGAATTTCGGGAGCAATCGCTGATGGCCAGGATAACCCGCGCCGCCTATGCGCAGATGTATGGGCCGACCATCGGTGACAAGGTGAGGCTCGCCGATACCGAACTGTTCATCGAGGTCGAGAAAGACCTCACCGTTTACGGCGAGGAAGTGAAATTCGGCGGCGGCAAGGTCATCCGCGACGGCATGGGCCAAAGCCAGGTGACGCGGGCCGGCGGCGCGGTCGATACCGTTATCACCAATGCGCTGGTCGTCGACGCGCTCATCGGCATCGTCAAGGCCGATATCGGCCTCAAGGACGGCCGCATCGCCGCGATCGGCAAGGCCGGCAATCCGGACACGCAAGCCGGCGTCACCATCATCATCGGGCCGGGCACGGAAATCATCGCCGGCGAGGGCAGGATCCTGACGGCCGGCGGCTTCGACGCGCATATCCACTTCATCTGCCCGCAGCAGATCGAGGAAGCGCTGATGAGCGGCGTCACCACCATGCTTGGCGGCGGTACAGGCCCGGCGCATGGCACGCTGGCCACCACCTGCACGCCGGGACCGTGGCACATGGCGCGCATGATCCAGTCCTTCGACGCCTTCCCGATGAATATCGGCCTGTCGGGCAAGGGCAATGCCTCAAAGCCGGCGGCGCTTGAAGAGATGGTGCTGGCCGGCGCCTGCTCGCTGAAGCTGCACGAGGACTGGGGCACGACCCCGGCCGCAATCGACTGCTGCCTGTCGGTCGCCGACGACTATGACGTGCAGGTGATGATCCATACCGACACGCTGAACGAATCGGGCTTCGTCGAAAACACCGTGGCGGCCATCAAGGGCCGCACCATCCACGCCTTCCACACCGAGGGCGCCGGCGGCGGCCATGCGCCCGACATCATCAAGGTCTGCGGCCTGCCCAACATCATCCCGTCCTCGACCAACCCGACCAGGCCCTACACCGTCAATACGCTGGCCGAGCATCTCGATATGCTGATGGTCTGCCACCATCTGTCGCCCTCGATCCCCGAGGACATCGCCTTCGCCGAGAGCCGCATCCGCAAGGAGACGATCGCGGCCGAGGACATCCTGCACGACATCGGCGCCTTCTCGATCATCTCCTCCGACAGCCAGGCCATGGGCCGCGTCGGCGAGGTGGCGATCCGCTGCTGGCAGACCGCCGACAAGATGAAGCGCCAGCGCGGCGCGCTGCCGCAGGAAACCGGCGGCAACGACAATTTCCGCGTCCGCCGCTACATCGCCAAATACACCATCAACCCGGCCATCGCGCACGGCCTGTCGAAGGAGATCGGCTCGATCACGGTCGGCAAGCGCGCCGACCTGGTGCTGTGGAATCCGGCCTTCTTCGGCGTCAAGCCGGAGATGGTGCTGGTCGGCGGCTCGATCGCGGCCGCTCCGATGGGCGACCCGAACGCCTCGATCCCGACGCCGCAGCCGATGCATTACCGGCCGATGTTCGGCGCCTATGGCAAGGCGCTGACCAACTCCTCGGTGACTTTCGTTTCGAAGGCGGCGCTCGACGCCGGCCTGCAGGGCAGGCTGGGCGTCGACAAGGCGATGGTCGCGGTTGAGAACACGCGCGGCGGCATCGGCAAGCATTCCATGGTGCTCAACGACGCCACGCCGCATGTTGAGGTCGATCCGGAAACCTACGAAGTGCGGGCCGACGGCGAGCTGTTGACCTGCGAGCCCGCGACCGTGCTGCCGATGGCGCAGCGGTATTTCCTGTTTTGAGACCGATTGCGTCTGCCGAAGTTTATGAACTCGATCAAGTACAAGCCCAATTTGTAAAATGAGCCTTCGTTGAAAGCGCATGGCCTTTGTCAAATGTGGCCGTGAAGATATTGCGCGGGGAGGCCGAACGGGCCCTGCCTTTTCTCGCTGGGCTTGGAAATTGCTCGCTTTGAGAGCAGTATCACCCAAATGAACAAGATTTTTCGAAAACAGCAATTGACGCCCTATGAGGCCGATTATGCTCAGTGGTGCGCCGAACAGGGCGCGCTGTTGCGCGAAGGTCGTCTCTCCGACCTCGATCGCGAGAACCTTGCCGAGGAGATCGAGAGTTTGGGGCGGAGCGACAGACGGGAAATTACGAAGCGATTGGGTACCTTGCTTCTGCACTTGCTCAAATGGCATTTTCAGGTGGAAATGCGGAAAGTTGGCTGGTTGCTTACGATCCGCGAGCAGCGGCATCAGATTAAAAGCCTGATTGATGAAAGCCCAAGCTTGAAGGCTCATCCTCGAAAGCAGCTAGCTGCCGAATACGAGTTTGCGCGGCTGAGAGCAGCCGACGAGACGGGCTTGCCGAAGAAGAGTTTCCCGGCCGACTGCCCCTACCAGATCGCGGATATACTCGATCAAGATTTTCTCCCGGGGGAGCCGTGGCTGCCGGAGCAGCTTGCTCGCGACTGAGAGGTTCGGACTGCCTCCCTGCCTGCATTGCTGTGATCTAACGGAGGGCCGGTTGCGGCTCGCGCCCGCAGACCGCAATATGCGGCCTCATTCGAACAGCCGCATTGTGATCAGGCATGCCCACCGAAATCGCCTCTCCGCACGATATCTTCCCGCATATCCGCATCGTCATGGGCATGGTGATCGGCCTCGGCGTCACGCGGCTGCTTTCGGGAACCGCCCGTATCGTCCAGCACCCCGGTCAGTACCGGCTCTACGCGGTGCATCTCGCCTGGGTAGGCTCGGTGCTGTTGATGCTGGTGCATTTCTGGTGGTGGGAGTTCGGCCTCTACGCCATCGAGAACTGGACCTTCGGCAAATACCTTTTCATCATCTTCTACGCCATCACGCTGTTCCTGCTGTGCGCGCTGCTGTTCCCGGATTCGATGCTCGACTACACCTCCTACGAGGACTATTTCTACTCGCGCCGCGCCTGGTTCTTTGGCCTGCTCGGCGCGACTTATCTGCTCGACGTCGTCGACACTTTGCTGAAGGGGCCGGAGCATTTCGCCCGCTTCGGCAACGAATATCTGATCCGCACGCCGGTCTTCGTGGCGCTCTGCCTGATCGCGATCCTGGTGCGCGACCGCCGCTTCCACACCGCCTTCGTCGCGGCCGCGCTGATCTATCAGATCTCATTCATCCTGCGGCTCTTCGACACCATCGTGTAAGTGGCGTTGGGCCGATGCCTGCGTTGGTCTAGGATTTGGGGAGATGCAGGATTCAACCATGTACAAGGCCGTCGGATCGCGTGGCTCCCGGGTCAACCGGGTGCTTTGGATGCTCGAGGAGCTCGGACAGCCCTACGAGTTCGTCGAGGTGAAGCTGCGCTCGCCGGAGGCCTATGCGCTCAACCCTTCCGGCAAGGTGCCGATCCTGATCGATGGCGACCTCAAGGTCACGGATTCGGCGGCGATCTGCGTCTACCTGGCCGACAAGCATGCGGATCAGGGCATGGGCGCCAATCCGGGTCTCGCCGGCCGCGCCGAGATGGATTCCTGGATGCATTTCGCCCAGAGCGAATTGGAAGCGCCGCTATGGAACAAGCTGCGCCATCGCTTCCTGCTGCCAAGGGTAGTGCGCGTCGATGTCGGCCCGGCCGCAGCCTATGATTTCGCATCCGAAATAAAGGCGCTGGAACGGCGGCTTGGCGACAAACCCTTTGCGCTGGGCGACCGCTTCTCGGCCGTTGACGTGCTGCTGGGCGATATTGGCGGCTGGGCTCGTGCCGGCCGTTTTCCGATCGAGTCCCAGCGCGTCAACACCTATTTCGATCGTGTCCTCGGGCGCCCCGCTCGTGCGCGTGCCCAAGCCAATGGCGGAGCCATGAAATGAAGCTCAACATCACCACCGATTTCACCAAATTCCCGCGCGCCGTCTCGGTGTTGCCAGCCGGCGAGGCTGGCTCGGCGGCGCCCTATGACAAGGCCGTGCTGCCGCATGACGAGCGGCATCTGCGTCGCCGCGCCATCGAGACGGCGGCCGGCGAAAAAGTGCTGGTCGACCTGCCCGAGCCGGTGGCGCTCGCAAATGGCGACCGGCTGGAGCTGGAGGACGGCCGCCAGCTCGAGATCGTCGCAGCGCCCGAAGAGGTCTACGACATCCGCGCCCGCGACCCGGTTCATCTCGCCGAGCTCGCCTGGCACATCGGCAATCGTCACCTTGCCGCGGCGATCGAGGCGGACCGCATCCTCATCCTGCGCGATCATGTCATCAAGGCGATGCTCGAAGGTCTCGGCGCTACGGTGAATGAGGTTCTGCTGCCGTTCAGCCCGGTGCGCGGCGCCTATTCCGGGCATGGGCACGACCACGGCCATTCGCATGACCATCACGATCATGACCACCAGCACCATGATCATCACGATCACGATCACGACCACGACCACGGCCACCACCACCATCATGACTGAGGAGCTTTCCAGCGTCGCGCTGCTGCGGCTGATGGCCTGGCTGTCGCCGTCCTTTCCGGTCGGCGGCTTCTCTTACAGCCACGGCCTCGAGCGCGCCGTGCATGATGGGCTGATCGCCGATCGCAATGATCTCGCCGGCTGGCTGGAGACGCTGGTCGAGTTGGGCTCCGGCTGGAACGACGCCGTGCTGTTCGCCGAAAGCTGGCGGCGTGCGCGCGACGGTGGCGATCTGGGTGAGGTTGTCGCGCTGGCCGAAGCGCTTGCCGGGTCGCAGGAGCGGCACATGGAAACCATGCTGCAGGGCACGGCCTTCCTCCAGGCGGCGTCGGCCTGGTCGTCTCGAGCGCTGCAGCGCCTGCCGGCCGATTGCCCCTATTGCGTAGCAGTCGGTGCCGCTGCAGGCAGCAGCGGCATCAGCCTTTCGGATGCGCTTTCCGCCTTCCTGCAGGCTTTCTTCTCCAATCTCGTGCAGGCGGCAATCAGGTTGGGCGTCGTCGGCCAGGTCGATGCCGTCGCATTGTTAGCCGGCTTCGAACCTCTGGCGCTGGCGACCGCATCGCGCGCCGCCGCATCGACGCTCGATAATCTGGGTGGCGCCGCCTTCATGTCGGACATCATGGCGATGAACCATGAAACGCAATATTCGCGGCTGTTCCGGTCATGACCTTTAGCGCAAACAGGATACGCATAGTAAACGCCTTTCGAGACCTCCGATCATTGCCCGTCACTGTGGTGGGGCATTCCGCGGGATCGACGATCAATATTGGATTTGGAAGATTGCTTCCACTCCGTTACGTGAAGCGCCGATCGGGGCGTCGCCGCCCCGGTTACGCAAAGCTGGCTGAACGAGACCTGTTTCTGCTTTCGGCGGACTGGGAGGTTCAGGGAGCTTGCGGTTATCGCCTTCGTTCGTCGGACAATCCGGGTCGGATCGCAAAGGAAGTACAGTCCTTGATAGGTAAGACAGTCGTGAAAACCTCGCTGAATGGATTTCACCGACAGGTCCAGATCCACTTTACCGATCGCCGGACATTACGGATCCAGCCGGACCGCTACGATTTTGACGGCTGGGACCTAAGAACCGGTCGAGATATCCTCTCTCCGGGAAGTGATCGCTGATGACCATCCTTGCCGTCATCCTCTCCTTCGTCCTGCTCCTGGTCACCACGCTGCATGTCTATTGGGGCATAGGCGGCATCTGGCCGGGCACGGACCAGGCATCCTGCGCCCGCGCCGTCGTCGGTTTTCGCGGCGTCGACGAGATGCCGTCGTCATTCGCGAGTTTTGCCGTCGCCGCTTGCCTCGCGCTCGCGACGCTCTGGCCGCTGGCGCTCGCGGGCGTCTTTGCAACGCCCTTTCCAAGAGAGGGGCTGGCTGCCACGGCTTTGATGATCGGCCTCGTTTTCCTCGGTCGCGGCATTGCCGGCTTCACGCCCTGGTGGCGCCGGCTTGCGCCCGAGCAGCCTTTCGCGCGGCTCGACCAGCGCCTCTATTCGCCGCTCTGCCTGCTGGTCGGGCTGGGCTTTGCAATCCTTGCCATCACGGAGTTTCCGGCATGACGTCGAAAAACGGTCCCCTTCGCATCGGCATCGGCGGCCCTGTCGGCTCCGGCAAGACGACACTCACCGAAAAGCTCTGCAAGGCGCTGCGCGACGACTTCTCCATCGCCGTCGTCACCAACGACATCTACACCAAGGAGGATGCGATGATGCTGGCGCGCCTGCAGGCACTGCCGGAAGAGCGCATCGTCGGCGTCGAGACCGGCGGCTGCCCGCACACCGCCATTCGCGAGGACGCCTCGATCAATCTGCGCGCCATTGCCGAGTTGAACAAGAAATTCCCGGACCTCGACATCATCTTCATCGAATCCGGCGGCGACAACCTCGCCGCCACCTTCTCGCCCGACCTTGCCGATCTGACGCTTTATGTCATCTCGGTCTGCCAGGGCGAGGAGATCCCGCGCAAGGGCGGTCCGGCCATCACCCGCTCGGATTTCCTCATCATCAACAAGAGCGATCTAGCGCCCTATGTGAACGTCAACCTCGACATCATGGAGAGCGATGCCGGCCGCATGCGCGGCAAGCGGCCTTTCGGCTTCACCGATCTGTCGCGCGGCAAGGGCTTGCAGGAAGTGGTCGATTTCATCGTCGCGCAGGGCGGGCTGCAGTCGGAGCGGCCTGCCGCGTAAGCCACTGACCTACCAGTTTGCGGTTGCTGGCAGCGGCTTCGCACGGCATTCTCACCAAAACAGGAGGATTTTCGATGAGCCTTGCCCGCCTGCACAAGGAACCGCTGAGCAACCTGCCCTATTATGAGGAGCGGGTCGATCTCGCCGCCGCCTTCCGCTGGACGGCGCGGCTCAACATGCATGAGGCGGTGGCCAACCACTTCTCGCTGTCCGTCAACGACGAAGGCACGAAGTTCCTGATGAACCCCAACCAGGTGCATTTCTCGCGCATCAAGGCGAGCGACCTGCTTCTGATCGACGCCAACGATCCCGACACGCTGTCCGGCCCCAACGCCCCCGACCCGACCGCGTGGGGTCTGCATGGCGCCATCCACCGCAACGTCCCGCATGCGCGCTGCGCCATGCATGTGCATTCAATCCACGCCACCGTGCTTGCTTCGCTCGCCGATTCGACGCTGCCGCCAGTCGACCAGAACTCGGCCATGTTCTTCAACCGCCATGTCGTCGACGCCAATTATGGCGGGCTGGCCTTCGAGGAAGAGGGTGAGCGCTGCTCGCAGCTTCTCACCGACCCCAAGGTCAAGGTGATGGTCATGGGCAATCACGGCGTTATGGTCATCGGCGACACCGTCGCCGATACCTTCAACCGCATGTTCTATTTCGAGCGCGCCGCCGAGACCTACATCAAGGCGTTGTGGACCGGCCGGCCGCTGCGCACGCTGTCGGACGAGATCGCCGAGAAGACCGCGCGCGAGATGGACGATTACCCGGGCCAGGCCGAGCGCCATCTGGCAGAGCTGAAGGCGATCCTCGACGAGGAAGAGCCCGTCTACCGGAATTGAAGCTTTTTCCTGCTCCCCGTTCACGGGGAGAAGGTGGTCCGAAGGACCGGATGAGGGGCGGCGCCCACCTTGGCGGTCGTTCAGAGTCCGAGTTCTCGGCGCAATTCCTCGGCGCTGTTGATGACGATGGCCCCGGCCGGACCCTCCATCGGCGCTTCCGGCCAGAAGATCGTCTTCATGCCCGCCGCCAGTCCGGCCATGGCGCCGGTCAGGCTGTCGTCGACGGCAAAAGCATCCGCCGGATCGACGCCGGCGAGATAGGCGGCGCGCAGGAATGGTTCGGGCAGCGGCTTGCCGTCGATCACGTCGTTGCGGCTGACCGTCATCATGCCCGGATAGGTGAGGCCGACGGCGCGCAGGTTGGCATCGACGATCAGCCGGTCGGAATTGGACACCACCGCCTGCTCGACGCCGAGCGCCCGCAATTCGTTGAACACCTCGATCGCGCCGGGCCGCGGCTTCAGCGTTTCGGCCATCGGCAGATAATGGTCGTATTTGCGCCCGATCCAGTCGTCGAAGGGCAGAGCGAGGCCGAACTCGTCGCGCAGCATCTCGTAGACCGGCCACGCCGCGATCCCCAGCACGCGCTCATGCAGGTTGGTCGGCGGCGCAATCCCGACGCTGCGCAGCGCGGCCGCAAGGGCAGCCGCATGCAGCGGCTCGCTGTCGACCAGCGTTCCGTCCATGTCCCAGAAAACCGCTTTCGGCATCACGCGAGGCTCCTTTTCCGATCCCTTAAAGCGTTTCCCGGTAGAGATAAACCGTCCCGATGGCAAATGGCCCGGACAGGGGCGAAACGGCTGCCTTCCCAGAGTCAAAATTATCAAGCAATTGCTCTTTCGATAGACAATTGCGCGCCGCTGCATTCGCTGTAAGCTATGGCGCCCGCTTGAACGTTGCACGGGGTTGGGGAGGCAGGACGTGAATTCGCGACAGGACACCGGCAGCACAAGGTTGGACGACGCCGCGCGCGCCGGCTGGCTCTACTATGTTGCCGGCAACACACAGGACCAGATCGCCGCCAAATTGGGCATTTCCAGGCAGACGGCGCAGCGGCTGGTATCGCTCGCCATGTCGGAAGGCCTGATCAAGGTGCGGGTCGATCACCCGATCGCCAACTGCCTCGACCTCGCCGCGCGGCTGAAGTCGCGCTTCGCGCTCGACCTCGTCGAAGTGGTGCCGAGCGATCCGGCTTCGAATTCGACGACGATCGGCATCGCCGAGGCGGCGGCGGCCGAGATCGAACGCCGGCTGCGCTCGCAGGCCCCCATCGTCATGGCGATCGGCACTGGGCGAACGCTGAAGGCGGCGATCGAGCAACTGCCGCCGATGGAATGCCCGCAGCACAAGGTCGTGTCCTTGACAGGCAACATCTCGCCCGACGGCTCGGCGGCCTTCTACAACGTCATCTTCACCATGGCCGACCGCGTCAAGGCGCGGTCCTTCCCGATGCCGCTGCCGGTCATTGCGTCCTCGCCGGAAGAGCGCGAGATGCTGCTCAACCAGCCGATGATCCAGCCTACATTGGCGCTGGCGGCCGAGGCCGATGTCACCTTCGTCGGCATCGGCGACCTCGGGCCTAAGGCACCCCTCTACGAGGACGGCTTCATTTCGGAAAGCGAGTTGAAGGCGCTGCAGAAGGCCGGCGGCATCGCCGAAATCGTTGGATGGGTGTACGACCGGGAGGGTCGCATGATCGAGGGCATCACCAACGACCGGGTGTCCTCCGCCGCGCTGCCGTCGCGGGAAAGGTCGCTGGTCATTGCTCTGGCCATGGGCGAACGCAAGCTGCCGGGCATCCTGGCCGCCGTCAACCGCCGGCTGGTCAACGGCCTCGTCACCGACGAACGGACGGCCGAAGCCCTGCTTGACGGCTGATTGCCCATAAAAAGAGCCGGCTATTGCGAGGGGCCGCGCGGATCGTTGCCGTCGAGAAAACCCATGTCGCGCTGCAGATGCTCGGATAGTTCCCTGACATCGATATAGCCGCGCCTGCGGCCCGAAAACCTTGCAAATTCCCGCACGAGCGTGAAAAACCAACCGCGTGCCGGGGTGGAGACGAGTTTTTCCTGTACCGTGGTCATGATCGTCAGCCTTCGCTTGAGCAATTCCAGGAAAAGTGTGAGCGGTTTTCCGTCCGGAATTGCGTAAAATCAGAGAGTTAGAGCGATTTGCCGTTTCCGTGAAACGGCGAAGCGCTCTAGCGCTTGAACTGGATTGATCGTCGACCCCAAATATCGGTCTGGCCGGTTCGTGCTTCCAATTAAACCTCGATCATGACCCATAAGGAGGCCTTATGCCCGATCTCAGCTCTCCGCAGCTTGCGCCGCTGCCGCCGCTGCAGGCGATCCGGGTGTTCGAGGCGGTGGCCAGGCACCTGTCCTTCACCAAGGCCGCGCAGGAGCTGGGCATGACCCAGGCGGCTGCGAGCTACCAGATCAAGCTGCTCGAGGAGCGCATCGGCGCTCCGCTGTTTCTGCGCCGTCCACGGCAGATCGAGTTGACCGAGCCCGGCCAGCGCCTGGCGCCCGCCGTCAGCGAGGCCTTCGCCATCCTGGGCCAGGCCTATGCCGCGGCGCGCGGCGGCGCCGACGGCCTGCTCTGTGTCACCACCGTGCTGACCTTCGCCTCGAACTGGCTGGCGCAGCATCTGGGCTCGTTCCAACTCGCCCATCCCGCACTTGCCGTGCGGCTCGACACGTCGAGCCGCCTGACCGATTTCGCGCGCGAGGATGTCGATCTCGCCATCCGCTCGGGCGGCGGCAAGTGGCCGGGCCTCGAGGCGCACAAGCTGCTCGATGCCGATTTCACCCCGATGCTCAGCCCGAAGCTCGCGGCGAGCATCGGCGGCGTCAACGAGCCGGCGGATCTGCTGCGCCTGCCGATCCTCGATCCCGGCGACGTCTGGTGGGCGCAATGGTTCGAGGCCGCCGGCGTGACCGGGCACGACCTCGCAAAACGGCCCGGCTCCAGCATGGGCGCACAGGCCTATGAGGCGAACGCGGCCATGGCCGGCCACGGCGTAGCGATCCTGACCAGGGCCCTGTTCAAGAACGAGATCGCCGACGGCCGCTTGGTCCAGCCCTTCGACCTAGTCGGCGACGACGGCCATGCCTATTGGCTGGTCTATCCGACGGCGCGTCGCAACGTGCCGAAGATCCGCGCCTTCCGCGATTGGATCCTGGCCGAGATCGCCTGCCCGTAATCCGGCGGCCCCCTTAGCTTCCTCCTCCAAAGATACCGGCCGCATCGCTGAATCGGGTTACGTAACGTCATTTCTGCTGCGTTGCAGCATAGATTCAGGGTTGACATAATTCATGCCGAGTGAGTAATTGCTCAAAGCCAAGGCAAATGCTCAACTTGGTTTATGGGAGGAATTTGATGAAACTTCGCACGCTCACCCTGGGCCTGTTGTCGGCCAGCGCTCTCGCTTTCGCCGCGCAAGCCGAATCCATCACCATCGCCACCGTCAACAATGGCGACATGGTCCGTATGCAGAAGCTGACGGACGACTTCACCAAGGCCAACCCCGACATCCAGCTCAACTGGGTCACGCTCGAAGAGAACGTGCTGCGCGAGCGCGTCACCACGGATATCGCCACCAAGGGCGGCCAGTACGACGTCATGACCATCGGCACCTATGAGGTTCCGATCTGGGCCAAGCAGAGCTGGCTCCTGCCGCTCGACAAGCTCGGCGACGACTACGACGTCAAGGACATCATCCCGGCCATCGCCGGCGGCCTTTCGGTCGACGGCAAGCTCTATGCCGCGCCCTTCTACGGCGAAAGCTCCTTCGTCATGTACCGCAAGGACCTGATGGAGAAGGCGGGCTTGAAGATGCCCGATGCCCCGACCTGGGACTTCATCAAGCAGGCCGCCGACAAGATGACCGACCGCGCCAACGGCGTGAACGGCGTCTGCCTGCGCGGCAAGGCCGGCTGGGGCGAGAACATGGCCTTCCTCACCGCCATGTCGAACTCCTTCGGCGCCCGCTGGTTCGACGAGAACTGGAAGCCGCAGTTCGATCAGCCCGAGTGGAAGAACACGCTGCAGTTCTATGTCGACCTGATGAAGGCCGACGGTCCGGAAGGCGCTTCGTCCAACGGCTTCAACGAGAACCTGGCGCTGTTCCAGCAGGGCAAGTGCGGCATGTGGATCGACGCCACCGTCGCCGCCTCCTTCGTCTCCGATCCGAAGGCCTCGCAGGTCGCCGACAAGGTCGGCTACGCGCTGGCGCCCGACAACGGCCTCGGCAAGCGCGGCAACTGGCTGTGGGCATGGTCGCTGGCGATCCCCGCCGGCACCCAGAAGGCCGATGCCGCCGAGAAGTTCGTCTCCTGGGCAACCAGCAAGCACTATGCCGAGCTGGTCGCCTCGAAGGAAGGCTGGGCCAACGTTCCTCCGGGCACGCGCTCCTCGCTCTACGCCAATGCGGAGTACCAAAAGGCGGCGCCCTTCGCGAAGATGACGCTGGACTCCATCAACGCCGCCGACCCGACGCATCCGACCGTCAAGCCGGTGCCCTATGTCGGCGTGCAGTTCGTCGCCATTCCTGAATTCCAGGGCCTCGGCACCACCGTCGGCCAGCTCTTCTCGGCCGCCCTTGCCGGCCAGTCGAGCGTCGACGATGCGCTGAAGCAGGCTCAGGACGCGGCCACCGCCGCGATGACCGAAGGCGGCTACATCAAGTAAGGCTCCTCCCGGTGCCGAACGCCGGTCGCGCATCATGACCGGCAGGTGGCCGCCCGAAACCCAGTTCGGGCGGCCACCCTTCAAAATCGGGAAAATTCTGGCACAACTCTGAAAATCCGGCTGACCTTGGGAGGGTGACCGTCATGGCTACTCAGCAAACCCGTTCGCTTGCGCGTTTCATGATGGCGCCATCGGTGATCCTGCTGTTCATCTGGATGATCGTGCCGCTGGCGTTCACGCTGTGGTTCTCGTTCCTGCAATACAATCCGCTGAACCCGATCCGCGACGGCTTTGTCGGTTTCTCCAACTACAAGCTGTTCTACGACAATCCGGCGTTCTTCGCCGCCATTCTCAACACGCTGACCATCGTCGTGGCGGTCCTCCTGATCACCATCATCGGCGGCATTCTCCTTGCGCTGCTGCTCGATCAGCCGATCTGGGGTCAGGGGATCGTGCGCATCCTGGTCATCTCGCCGTTCTTCGTCATGCCGCCGGTGGCCGCACTGGTCTGGAAGAACATGATCATGCACCCGCAATACGGCGTCTTCGCCGACATTGCGCGCTTCTTCGGCGCCCAGCCGATCGACTGGTTCGGCCAGCACCCGCTGACGGCGGTCATCATCATCGTTGCCTGGCAATGGCTGCCTTTCGCAACGCTGATCCTGTTGACGTCCCTGCAGTCGCTCGACGGCGAGCAGAAGGAGGCGGCCGAGATGGACGGCGCCGGCTTCCTCAGCCGCTTCTGGTATCTGACGCTGCCGCACATGTCGCGCGCCATCACCGTCGTCATCCTGATCCAGACCATCTTCCTGCTCTCGATCTATGCCGAGATCCTCGTCACCACCAATGGCGGCCCGGGCTATGCCTCCACCAACCTGCCCTTCCTCGTCTACCAGAAGGCGCTGCTGGAATTCAAAATCGGCCAGGCGTCCGCCGGTGGCGTGATCGCCGTCATTCTCGCCAACATCGTTGCCTTCTTCGCCATGCGCGCCGTCGGCAAGAACCTCGACAAATAAGGGAGGACAAGATGGCCCGCGCAGTCACCACCCAGCACAAGACCATCGCCACGGCCGCGGCCTGGATCGTCGCCCTGCTGATCTTCTTTCCGATCCTCTATACGATCATCACATCATTCAAATCGGAGCAGGAGGCGATCCAGGGCTTCGCCCTGATCCCATCCGGGACCTTCGAGAGCTATTCGGAGGTCCAGCAGCAGAGCGGCTACTTCAAGTTCTTCTTCAATTCGGTGCTGCTGTCGGTCGGCTCGACCATCCTGGCGCTGCTGATCGCGGTCCCCGCGGCATGGTCGATGGCCTTCTCGCCGACCAAGCGCACCAAGGACATCCTGATGTGGATGCTGTCCACCAAGATGATGCCGGCCGTCGCGGTGCTGTTCCCGATCTACCTGATCTTCCGCGACACCGGCCTGCTCGACAGCCGCATCGGCCTGATGGTCATGCTGATGCTGATCAACCTGCCGATCGTGGTGTGGATGCTCTACACCTATTTCCGCGAGATCCCGGGCGAGATCCTGGAAGCGGCGCGCATGGACGGCGCCTCGCTGTGGAACGAGATCATCTATGTGCTGACGCCGATGGCCGTTCCGGGCATCGCCTCGACCATGCTCTTGAACATCATCCTCGCCTGGAACGAAGCGTTCTGGACCATCCGGCTCACCACCACCAATGCCGCGCCGCTGACGGCCTTCATCAGTTCCTTCTCCAGTCCGCAAGGCCTGTTCTGGGCAAAGCTTTCTGCGGCCTCGACACTGGCGATCGCGCCGATCCTGATCATGGGCTGGTTCAGCCAGAAGCAGCTTGTGCGCGGCCTCACCTTTGGCGCCGTGAAGTAACGACGCCCGAGCGGCGGACGACGAAGACCATCCCCGGGAGGAAACCATGGGAAACATCACGCTCAAGAACGTCTCCAAGTCCTTCGGGTCGACGGTGATCATTCCGGACATCGACCTCAACATCGATGACGGCGAGTTCGTCGTGTTCGTCGGCCCATCGGGTTGCGGCAAGTCCACGCTGCTCAGGCTGATCGCCGGGCTCGAGGACACCAGCGGCGGCACCATCAGCATCGATGGCCGCGACGTCACCGGCGAGGCGCCGGCCAAACGCAAGCTTGCCATGGTGTTCCAGTCCTATGCGCTCTATCCGCATATGACGGTCGCCAAGAACATCGCCTTCCCGTTGAAGATGGCCGGCGAGGACCAGGCGACCATCGACAAGAAGGTGAAGGACGCAGCCCGCGTGCTGAACCTCACCAACTATCTCGAGCGCCGCCCCGGCCAGCTGTCCGGCGGCCAGCGCCAGCGCGTCGCCATCGGCCGCGCCATCGTGCGCCAGCCTTCGGCCTTCCTGTTCGACGAGCCGCTATCCAACCTCGATGCCGCACTGCGCGGGACCATGCGCCTGGAGATCAGCGAGCTGCACCATCAGCTCAAGACGACGATGATCTACGTCACCCACGACCAGGTCGAAGCCATGACCATGGCCGACAAGATCGTCGTGCTCAACGCCGGCAACATCGAGCAGGTCGGCTCGCCGATGGAGCTCTACAAGACGCCGAAGAACCTCTTCGTCGCCGGCTTCATCGGCTCGCCGAAGATGAACCTCATCGAAGGCGCGCCGGCTGACAAATACGGCGCCAAGACCATCGGCATCCGGCCCGAGCATCTCAACATCTCGACCACGTCGGGCGACTGGAAGGCGACGGTCGGCGTCGCCGAGCATCTTGGCTCCGACACTTTCCTGCACGTCCAGGCGGACGGTATCGGCACCGTCAATGTCCGCGCCGACGGCGAGGTCGGCGTGAAACACGGCGATACCGTCTACCTGACCCCCGACAAGGCCAAGCTCCACCGCTTCGGCGCCGACGGCAAGGCGCTGGCCCAGTGAGGAGGGGAAAGTGAGGCTGAAAGGCAAATCGGCGCTGATCACCGGATCGGCGCGCGGCATCGGCAGGGCCTTCGCCGAAGCCTATGCGCGCGAAGGCGCGACGGTGGCGATTGCCGACATCGACCTGGAAGCGGCGCAAGCGACGGCGAAGGCGATCGGCGCGGCCGCCTACGCGGTCCGGCTCGACGTCACCGATCAGTCCTCGATCGAAGCGGCGGTGAAGGCGGTCGAGGCGAAGACCGGTGGGCTCGACGTGCTGGTCAACAACGCCGCAATCTTCGACCTGGCGCCGATCGTCGAGATCACCATGGCGAGCTACGAAAAACTGTTCTCCGTCAACGTGGCCGGCACGCTGTTCATGCTGCAGGCGGCTGCCCGCTCGATGATCGCGCGCGGCAAGGGCGGCAGGATCATCAACATGGCGAGCCAGGCCGGCCGTCGCGGCGAGCCGCTGGTCGCCGTCTATTGCGCCACCAAGGCCGCGGTCATCTCGCTCACCCAATCGGCCGGTCTCGATCTCATCAAGCATCGCATCAACGTCAACGGCATCGCGCCGGGCGTCGTCGACAGCGACATGTGGGACCAGGTCGACGCGCTGTTCGCCAAATACGAGAACCGGCCCAAGGGCGAGAAGAAGCGTCTGGTCGGCGAAGGCGTTCCTTACGGTCGCATGGGCAAGCCCGAGGACCTCGCCGGCATGGCGGTTTTCCTCGCCAGCGACGAGGCCGAATACATTGTCGCCCAGACCTATAATGTCGATGGCGGCCAATGGATGAGTTGACCGGGATGGGCTGAGGGGGAAGGCGCTTCTCTTCTTTCCTCCGGAGAAGACGCCATGGGGCGGGTGAGGGGCGGCATGCTGGAACACCAGGTGTTGCCCCTCATCCTCGCTCTCCTCAAGGAGGCGTAAACAGTCGGGCTGCGGATCGGCCAAAGGGTAAAATGAGATGACCGTGAAACTCTCTTCCTCGAACCTCGCCAGGCTGCCGGCCAAGGTCGCCGGCCCGAAATACGACCGCTCCGCCCTGAAGGCGGGCATCGTCCATTTTGGCGTCGGCAATTTCCACCGCTCGCACCAGGCAGTCTATCTCGACGACCTGTTCGGCACCGGCGAGGGCCATGACTGGGCGCTGATCGGCGCCGGCGTGTTCGAAGGCGAGAAGACCGGCCGTTCCAAGCTGCAGGAACAGGACTGGCTGACCACGGTCGTCGAGCAGGACCAGGGTCATATGAGCGCCCGCGTCACCGGCGCCATGATCGAATTCCTGACGCCCGGCGACGCGGCCGCGATCATTGACCAACTCGCCGATCCGGCGATCAAGATCGTCTCGCTGACCATCACCGAGGGCGGCTATTTCATCGACCCGGCCTCCGGCAAGTTCAACCCGGCCCATCCCGACATTGTCGCCGACGCCCAGCCGGGTGCTGCGCCGAAGACCGTTTTCGGCATCATCCTTGCCGGCCTGCTGCGCCGGCGCGCCGACGGCATCGTGCCGTTCACCGTCATGTCCTGCGACAACATCCCCCATAACGGCCACGTCACCTCCGACGGCGTGATCGGCCTTGCCAGGCTGATCGACGAGGATCTGGCGAAATGGGTGGAGGACAAGGTCGCCTTCCCGAACGGCATGGTCGACCGCATCACCCCGGCCACCAGCGACCGAGAGCGCAAGATCCTCGCCGACGATTTCGGGCTGGAGGACAATTGGCCGGTGTTCTGCGAGCCGTTCAAGCAATGGGTGCTGGAGGACCGTTTTACCGCCGGCCGCCCGGCGCTGGAAAAGGTCGGCGTGCAGTTCGTCAAGGACGTCTCGCCTTACGAGCTGATGAAGATACGCATCCTCAATGGCGGCCACGCCACGATCGCTTATCCGGCCGGGCTGATGGACATCCATTTCGTCCATGAAGGCATGCAGGAGCCGCTGGTGCGCGGCTTCCTGTCGAAGCTCGAGCATGACGAGATCATCCCGACCGTGCCGCCCGTGCCCGACACCGATCTGGAGGACTATTACCAGCTCATCGAGCGCCGCTTCTCCAACCCGAAGATCGGCGACACCATCCGCCGGCTTTGCCTCGACGGCTCCAATCGTCAGCCGAAATTCATCATCCCGACGATCGCCGACCGGCTGAAGGCGGGCGAGGGCGTCGCCGGTCTCGCGCTGGAATCGGCCTTGTGGTGCCGCTACTGCTTCGGCACCACCGACAGCGGCGCCGTCATCGAGCCGAACGACCCGAGCTGGGACCGCATGCAAGCGACCGCGAAAGCGGCGAAGGAAGATCCGAAGGCCTGGCTGGCGATGGAGGATATCTATGGCGATGTCGGCCGCTCGCCCGTCTTCGCCGAAGCCTTCGCCCACGCCTTGAAGGTGCTGTGGGCGCAGGGCGCGCATGAAACCCTGACGCGCTATCTCGCCGGCAAGCTCTGAAAGCCTCGATCTCTTTTGACGCAATTCCGGGCGGAAAACCGCCCACACTTTTCCTGGAATTGCTTAGCTGGAAGCAACAGCCATGACGCCGGAACTGGTCATCTTCGACTGTGACGGCGTGCTGGTCGACAGCGAGGCGCTTTCCGTCTCGGCGCTGCTTGGCATGATCGAGCTCGCCGGCGGCACGGTCAGCGAGGACGCCGCCTACGAGCATTTCCTCGGCAAGAGCATGAAAAGCGTGCGCGAGATCCTCGGCCGCGATTTCGGGTTGGAGATCAGCGACGAGCATCTGACCGCCATGCGCGTCGACCTGATGCGCAAATTCCGCGAGGAATTGAAGCCGATCCCAGCCGTCAAGGAGGTGCTGCCGAAGCTTGGCCGGCCATGCTGCGTCGCCTCCTCCGGCACGCTGGAGCGCATCCGCTATGCGCTCGACGTCACCGGCTTGCTTCCCTTGCTGGAGCCGCATCTGTTCAGCGCCAGCATGGTCAAGCGCGGCAAGCCGGCGCCCGACCTTTTCCTGCATGCCGCCGCCTGCATGCGGGCGCATCCGCGCCGTTGCCTGGTGATCGAGGACAGCCCCGCCGGCGTTGCCGCGGCCCGCGCGGCGGGCATGCGCGTTTTTGCCTTCACCGGTGGCTCGCACGCGTCCAACCCCGCCCTCAAGGCGCGGCTTGCGTCGACGGAACCGGACTTTATATTCGCTGACATGCTGCAATTGCCCGATCTGATTGCAGGCCTGGGAGCGAGAGAAAAAGCATCTTGACGAAGAGTTTCGTTTGCGCGGTCGATGTCGGCACCGGGAGCGCTCGCGCGGGCATTCTCGACTCCGAAGGCAATCTGCTCGGCCGCGCCGATCATCCGATCGCCATGCATCAGCCCAAGCCCGATCACGCCGAGCATGATTCGGAAGATATCTGGTCGGCGGTGTGCAAATCCGTGCGGTCCGCTCTGCAGAAATCCAGCGTCGCCGCTGGCGATATCGCCGGCATCTCTTTCGACGCGACCTGCTCGCTGGTCGCGCGCGACAGGCAAGGCAGCCAGATCAGCGTCTCGGTCACCGGCGAGAAGCGCTGGGACACCATGGTCTGGCTCGATCATCGCGCCATCGCCGAGGCCGATGAATGCACCACGAGCGGCCACGCCGTTCTCGACTATATCGGCGGTGTGATGTCGCCGGAGATGGAAACGCCGAAGCTGATGTGGCTGAAGCGCCATCTGCCGAAGACATGGAACGAAGCCGGCTATCTATTCGATCTCGCAGATTTCCTGACCTGGAAGGCATCAGGCTCGCTCGCCCGCTCGCAATGCACGCTGACGGCGAAATGGACCTATCTCGCGCATGAGGAAAAAAGCTGGCGGCGCGACTTCTTCGAACTTGTCGGTCTCGGCGACCTGTTCGAGCATGGCAACCTGCCGGAAAAGGCCAGCCCCGTCGGCGCCGATATCGGCCCACTGACGGCCAAGGCGGCCGCCGAGCTCGGCCTCACTGAAAAATGCCGGGTGGGCGCCGGCGTGATCGACGCCTATGCCGGCGCGCTCGGCGTTCTGGGCGGCTTTGCCGGCGACGAGAAGGACATTGGCCGGCATCTGGCGCTGATTGCCGGCACATCGTCCTGCGTCATGGCGATGTCGCCCGACCCGCAGCCTTTTGCCGGCGTCTGGGGCCCTTATTTCGGCGCGGCATTGCCGACGCTGTGGCTGTCGGAAGGCGGCCAGTCGGCCACCGGCGCGCTGCTCGACCACATCATCCGCTGGCATGGCGCCGGCGGCGAGCCGGACGCGGCCATGCATATGAAGATCGCCGGGCGCGTCGCCGAACTGCGCGCCGAGGACGGCGATGCGCTGGCTGCAAGGCTGCATGTGCTGCCGGATTTTCACGGCAACCGCTCGCCGCTCGCCGACCCGCACGCCGTCGGCGTCATCAGCGGCCTTACGCTCGATTCCTCTTTCGACAGCCTGTGCAAGCTCTACTGGCGCACCGCCGTCGGCATCGCGCTCGGCGTGCGCCATGTGCTCGAGGCGCTGAACGAGAACGGCTATCTGATCGACACGCTGCATGTCACCGGCGGCCACACCAAGAACCCGCTTTTGATGGAGCTCTACGCCGACGCCACCGGCTGCACGGTTGTCGAGCCGCTGGCCGACGAGGCGGTGTTGCTCGGCACCGGCATGGTGGCGGCGACCGCCGCCGGGATCTATCCCGATCTCAACGCCGCCTGCGTCGCCATGCAACAGGGCGGCAAGATCCGCGCACCCAACAAGGCCGCCGGAGCTCGCTTCGACCGCGACTACCGGATATTCCTCGAAATGCATCGCCAGCGGCAGATGCTCGACGTGATCGGATAGAACGATTCCCGGGAACGCTCTCGCCGTTCTACTGCCTGCGCAGCGACTTGCCTGTCTCGGCGTCGAACAGATGGATGCTTTCCTCGTCGAACGTGTAGCGCAGGGGCGCGCTCTGCTGCGGGCATTCGCGGGCCGGCACCAGCGCGCTGATCTCCTTGCCGCCAAAGCCGAACGTCACCAGCGCGTCATTGCCATGGAACTCGATGAGGTCGGCGGTGCCCTGCAGCAGGTTTCCCGCGCCGGCTTCCGCCGTCTTCAGATCCGGAGGCCGGATGCCGAGCACCACGCGATCGCCGTGCTGCAGGTAGAAGTCGCTGCCCTCGACCGATAGCACTGTCCCCGCGCCGGTCAATGTCCGGCCATCGCCTGTGCGGCCGACCATGACCTCGATGAAATTCATGTTCGGCGTGCCGATGAAGCCGGCCACGAACAGATTGCCGGGACGGCGATAGATTTCCGCCGGCGAGCCGATCTGCTCGATCACGCCGTCCTTCAACAAGACGATGCGGTCGGCGAGCGTCATTGCCTCGAGCTGATCATGCGTGACATAGACGGTGGTGGTCTTCAGCGACTGGTGCAGCCGGGCGATCTCGACCCGCATATGGTTGCGCAGCTTGGCGTCGAGATTGGACAGCGGCTCGTCGAACAGGAACACTTTCGGTGTCTTGATCATGGCGCGCGCGATCGCCACCCGCTGCTGCTGGCCGCCGGAGAGCTCGGTCGGCTTGCGGCCGAGATAGGGTTCGAGGCCAAGCGTTTTCGCGACCGCCTCGACGCGCCTCTTGATTTCGGCCGCCGGCACCTTCTGCCGCTTCAGTCCGAAGGCGATGTTGTCGAAAATCGTCATGTGCGGATAGAGCGCATAATTCTGGAACACCATGGCGATGCCGCGGTCGCCTGGATCGAGGTCGTTCACCACCTTGCCGCCGATCGACACCTTGCCGCCGCTGATGTCCTCCAGCCCCGCCAGCATCCTGAGAAGCGTGGACTTGCCGCAGCCGGACGGGCCGAGGAACACGACGAACTCATGCTCTTCGATCGAGAGATTGAGATCGCGGATGACCGTCGTGGCGCCATAGGCCTTGTCGACATGGGAGCAAACGATGGCGGACATTCCTTATCCCTTCTCGCCGGTCAGCAGGATCTGCAGCTTGACGTCCTGCGGCTTGCCTTGCGCGGCGCGCTCGAACGCCTTGATGCTCTCGGAGAAATCATAGGTGCCGGTGATCAGCGGCTTGAGGTCGACCTTGCCGGAGGCGATGAGCTGCAGGGCGCGGTCGAAGATGTTGGCATAGCGGAACACGGTTTCGATGCGCACTTCCTTGGAGATCGCAGCCGGCACGTTGAGCTCGACCGCTTCCACCGGCAGGCCGACCAACACCACCGCGCCGCCCGGCCGCACCACGTCGAACAGGTTGGCGAAGGCCTTCGGGCTGCCGCTCGCCTCGAACACGATATCGGCGCCCCAATTGTCGGTCGCGGCCGCGACGGCATCAACCAGCGATTGCTCGCCGATATTGACCGGCACGATGCCGGCATATTGAGCGGCGATCTCCAGCTTCGGCGCGGAAAAGTCCGAGATCAGCACTTTGGAGCAGCCGCCCGCCAGCGCGGCCAAGGCGATCATGATGCCGATCGGGCCGCAGCCGACGACGACGGCGACGTCGCCCGGAACGATCCTGGCGCGCGCCGCCGCCTGCATGCCGATGGCGAAGGGCTCGACCATCGCGCCCTCGGCGAAGGAGACATTGTCCGGCAGCCGGTAGGTGAAGGCCGCTGGATGGACTGCATAGGGCGCGAGCACGCCATGCACCGGCGGCGTTGCCCAGAAGCGGACGTCCGGGTCGACATTGTAGATGCCGAGCTTCGTCGCGCGTGACGCAAGGTTCGGCACGCCGGGTTCCATGCAGACGCGGTCGCCGACCTTCAGGCTTGTGACATTGGCGCCGGCCTCGACGATGGTTCCCGAGGCCTCGTGGCCGAGCACCATCGGCTGGCGCACGATATAGCTGCCGATGGCGCCATGCGTGTAGTAATGCACGTCGCTGCCGCAGACGCCGACCGTGTGGATCGCGATCCTGACGTCGTCCGGCCCGACGTCTTGCGGCAGCGCGATTTCGCGCAGCGACAATTCGCCTTTTTTCTCAAGCACCAGTGCCCGCATCGGGATAAGCCTCACTTCAATTTTTCTTTTGCCGGAAAACGGAATTCAGGAAGCCGCTCAAAACACCGAGGAACAGCAGCGGCGGCAGCGACAAGAGCACGACCGAGGCATTGAGGATTCCCCACGGCACGTTCATGCCTTGCTGGGACAGCTCGGAAGCCACGATCGGCAGCGTCTTGGCGTTGGAGCTCGACAGCATCAGCGCGATCAGGAATTCGTTCCAGACCAGCACGAAGCTGAAGGCGACGGCGCCGATCAGCGAGCGCGCCGCGACGGGAAGCGCGATCCGCCAGAACACCGAATAGGCGCCGTAGCCATCGACGAAAGCCGCTTCCTCGATCTCCTTCGGCACGCCCTGGAAGGCTGGGATGGCGAGCCACATGATCACCGAGATGGTGAGCAGCGAATAGGTGACGATCAGCGCCGGCAAAGTGTCGTAGAGGCCGACCTGCAGCCAGATCACCATCAGCGGGATGGCCACCGCCACCGGCGGCAGGAAGCGCAGCGACAAGACGAAGAACTGGATGTCGCCGGCAAAGCGGTTTGGGTAGCGCGCCACCGCATAGGCTGCCGGCAGGCCGAGCGCGATGCCGATCATCACCGCCGCGCCGCAGGCGACGACCGAGTTGTAGAGCCCGGTCAGTACGCTGTCGCGGCCGAGGATGTAGCTGATATTGGCGAGCGTCGGCGTGAAGATCACCTTCGGCACGCGCGTGATGATGTCGACATTGTTCTTGAGCGCGTTGAGCGCCGTCCAGACCAACGGGAACACGGCCAGGAACCCGGCCAGCGCCAGGATGGCCTTGGCGATCAGGCGGCCCACTCTTATCGGATATCGCTTCATGCCTGCACCCGCTTCCACAGCATGGTGAAGGTGATGACGGTTGCGATCATCATCAGCACCGCCATGGCCGACGCGTAGGAAACCTTGCCGGACTCGATGAAGCCTTGCGAGAAGGCGTACATGTCGAGCGTCTCGGTCGCGACGCCCGGTCCGCCGCGCGTCATCACATAGATGAGGTCGAAGGATCGCAGCGACTCGATCATCTTGACGAACATCAGGCTGATCAGCGGCGCCTTCAGCATCGGCAAGGTGACATAGGCGTGGATCTGCCAGCGCTTGGCGTGGTCGAGCCTGGCCGCCTCGATCGGCTGCGGCGGCAAGGTCTCGAGCAGCTTCAGCACGATGACGGCGAAGAACAGCCCCCATTGCCAGACATCTACCGAAGCGACGGCGAACAGAGCGGTCGCGGGCTTGGACAGCGGATCGAAGATGAGGCCGCCCGTCAGCAGCCGGTAGGGATAGGTGGCGATGCCGTAGAGCGGGTGATAGGCGAACTTCCAGACGAAGGCGGCCGAGACGCGCGGCAAAAGCACCGGGATGATGAACAAGAGGCAATAGAAATTGCGAAGGCGTGGGCCGGCGACCTCGAACATCAGCACGCCCAGCCCGATCGCCACCACCATTGTCGCGACGACGGTGACGATCTCCCATTTCACCGAAACCCAGACGGCGTTGAGGAAACGACGGTCGGTAAAGAGATCGGCGAAGTTCGAGAACCAGACCCAGGAATAACCCGGCGTGCTCAGTTCGCGGTTCTGCAGCGCGATCACGATGGCGTAGAGCGTCGGCACCATCGACAGCACGAGCAGGATGGCGAGCGTCGGAACGAGAAATGTGACCGGCAGGGAAGAGCGTCGGCGCATTGCCTATCCTCGGATTTGGACTGCTGTCTGGCGAAGGTCCCGCGGCGCACGGGTCCCGGCATTCCTTCGAATGCCGTGGGCCGCGCGCCGCGGGCGGGAGGATTACTTCTTCTTCACCAGATCGTTGGCATAGGCCTCGAGCTCGTTGAGGCCGCCCTTGATGTCGGTGCGCGTGCCGGTGACGAGCTCTTCCAGGATGATGCCCCAGCGGTCGCCGAGATCGGGCCAGCGCGGATCCTGCCAGAAGTTCACCGCCGTGACCTTGCCGGTATCGGCCAGCGCCTGGCCGAGATCGGCGCCGTAGATATCGGCGAATTCCTTGCTGGTGAGGATGCTGGTCCGGTTCAGCTCGCCGAACTGATGCGCGTCGAGCCGGCGCTTCTCGTTCTCTTTCGACGTCGCCCAGGCGATGAACAGGCCGGCGCATTTCTTCGCGGCGTCATCCGCATTGGCCTTGGTGCCGATGGCGAGCCCGTGGCCGTAGCCGCCGCCGGGCAGCGGCGAGGGCGGCGGCAGGAAGCCGATCTTGCCGACCACCTGCGAGGTCTTCGGGTCCACCGCCATGCCTGACAGCGGCGTCGATTCGACGAGGATGGCGACCTGGCCGGACAGGAAAGCACCGGTCGATTCATCCCAGCTGCCGGTCTGCGTGCCGGGCGCCGAGTCCTTGAACAGCTTCAGATAGGTCTCGGTCGCCTTGACGGCGGCGTCCGAATTGAAAGCCGGCTTGTCGCCGTCGAACCACTTGCCGCCATAGGCTTTGAAGAACGGCATCCAGCGCCAGACATTGGCGCCCGAGCCGCGCGCGCCGCGGAGCGCAATGCCGTACATGCCCTTGTCGGCATTGGTCAGCTTAGGCACGTCGGCGATCAGCTCGTCCAGCGTCTTTGGCGGCTGGATGCCGGCGGCCTCCAGCACATCCTTGCGGTAGACCATCAGGTCGCCGCCGCCGGTCAGCGGCGCGAACCACACCTTGCCGTCATAAGTGGCGACCTTCTGGCGGCCCGGATCGAAATCGGCATAGTCATAGTCAGCCGGGTAATAATCGGTCAGAGGCACGATCCAGCGGGAGGACGCAAACAGCGCCACATTGGCCTCGTCGACATAGTAGACATTGTAGTTGCCGACGGTGGAAGCATCGGCGCGCGACTTGGCGCGGCGGTCGTTCTCGTTGAGGTAATCGATCTGGAACGAAGCGCCGGAGAGCTTCTTGAACTCGTCCTTGGAGTCCTCCAGCAGCGTCAGGCCGTCGCGCGGCTGCGCCAGCACCTTGACCGGCGCCGAGCAGACCGGCGCCTGTGCCAGGGCTGCGGTTGAAACGGAAGCGGTAAGCACGAAAGCTGCACCGAGGCTGGCAGCGAGCCGGTTTGATTTCATTGATGTTTCTCCTCCAGGAACATGCGCGGGAAGTAGCAAGTCCGCGGGCTAAGCGACCCTCACGTCGCCCGCATGACTGCGACCCGTCGCCAAAATGAGGAGTTGGAAGGGGCGAGACTAGAAGCCCCGTTGCAGCAGACCTGTACTTTTATGCATTGTGCGGCGCAAAAAATGACGCCGGCAGAGTCTGCCCGTCACACGAGTATCAGTGCTATCAAGCGTAGCCGCTCCCGGCTCGATCAGGCCCGCAACGTCAGCCGCTGCCGCGACAGCTTGCGATAGGACGACGGCGTCATCTTGTGCTTGCGCAGGAAGGCGCGGTTGAAGTTGGAGATGTTCATGTAGCCGACCTGGAAGCAGATGTCGGTGATCGGGATCTCGGTATCGGCGAGCAGCTTGCAGGCCTGCCAGAGTCTGAGCTTGGCGACATGGTCGCTGAAGGAATTGCCGGTGTTCTTCTGGAAAAAGCGCGAGAATGTGCTTTCGCTCATCCCGGCCAATGCCGCCACCTCCGGCAGCTTCAGATCCTCGGCGAAATGCTGGAACAGATAGGTCAGCGAGCGCTGGATGATATCGAGCGATTCCGCGTCGAGCAGCGGCGAAAAGTCCGGCGACGACAACAGCGCGTATTCGTCGGTGGTGGCCAGAAGGTCGAGCAGTTCGAGGAACAGGCGGAACCTCGCCAGCCCGTGCACCTCGCCCATCCGTTCCATCAGGTCGGCGCCGTCGAGCGCGGTCTGGCCATGGAAGACCATGCCGCGTAGCGAGCGCTCCAGGAACGGCTCCAGCTCGCGCAGTTCCGGCAGCAGCCCGGACGAGCCGCGCAGCCGCTCGGGATCGAATTGGAGAACGATGTCGCGGCCCTCGATCAGCTCGCCGGGCTGCACCGCGGTCACCCAGTCATGCGGCAGACTGCCGCCGACGATGGTCAGGTAGCCCGGTCCGAACTCGCCGATATGGTCGCCGACCAGCACCACGCCGGACGATTTCCTTAGAAGATGGATTTCGTATTCGGGGTGAAAATTCCAGACATTGCGCTCCCACGGATAGTCGTCCAGCCGCCACAGGAAACTGTCGCTCGCCTCGGTCACGATATGCTCGAAGGCGGGCACCGTGCGTGGTATCGCGGCGGTGTTCTTTCTGCGCTTGAAGGGCATCCATTCCTCCCGGCGCGGTGCGCCGGCTATCCGCGTCGGCGCTATCCGTAGCAGCCCAGCTCCGGCAAGTGAACGTGCCGTCGCGCCGGAACCCAGGCCGGCCGGCGAATGCCCTACGCCTTCACCACCCGGTCGCAGACGATGCCGTTGCGCTGCATGGCGTTGCGCGTGTCGATAATCAGGCGCGAATGGTTTGCCAGGAGCCCGTAGTCGACCCCGTCGTGATCGGTGACGATGACGACCGCGTCATAGGCAGCGATCGAGTCGCGGTTGAGGCGGATGCAATCCTTGCCGGCTAGCATCGGGTGCTTGCGCGTCTTCGGGATGCGCGCGACGTGAGGGTCATGATAGGCAATGTCGGCGGTGCGTGTCTCGAGCAGCTCGATCAGCTTGAGCGCCGGGCTTTCGCGCACGTCCGACACGTTCTTCTTGTAGGCGACGCCGACGATCAGGATGGCTGCCTGGCTCAGCGGCAGGCCAAGCTGTCTGTCGAGGGCTTCCGAGAGCTTCGCCATGACGTAGTGCGGCATGGAGACGTTGATCTCGCCGGCCAGCTCGATGAACTTCGTCGACACTTCGAACTCGCGTGACTTCCAGGTCAGGTAGAACGGATCGATCGGGATGCAATGTCCGCCGAGCCCTGGACCGGGATAGAACGGCATATAGCCGAAGGGCTTCGTCTTTGCCGCCTCGATGACTTCCCAGATGTCTATCCCCATCGCGGAATAGATGACCTTGAGCTCATTGACCAAGGCGATGTTGACGGCGCGGAAGATGTTTTCCGTCAGCTTCACCACTTCGGCCACCTTGATGCTCGAGACAGGCACGACCCTCTCCACGATCGCGCCGTAGAAGAGCGCCACCAGTTTCGCGGCGACCGGCCCGTCGCCGGCGACAACTTTCGGAATGGTGGCGGTTTCGAAGCCGATGCTGCCCGGGTCCTCGCGCTCGGGCGAATAGCCGAGGAAGAAATCCCTGCCGGATTTGTAACCCGTCGCTTCCAGTATGGGCTTCATCACCTCATCGGTGGTGCCGGGATAGGTGGTCGATTCCAGCACGATAAGCTGGTGCTTGCGCAGATGAGCCGCGATGGCGCGCGTCGTTCCTTCCACGAAGGAAAGGTCTGGCTCCCGCTGCTTTGTCAGCGGCGTCGGGACGCAAATTGATATCACATCGCATTCTTCGAGGGCCGCGAAGTCCGATGTCGCCTGGAAACGCCCGCCTGCGCTGATGTCCTGCAGCGCCTCGTCGGCAACGGCGCCGATATAGGACCGGCCCGCCCTCAGCCTCTCGACCTTGCTGTTGTCGATGTCGAAGCCGATCACCCGGAAGCCGGCCCGCGCCGCCACCGCGGCAAGCGGTAGGCCGACATAGCCAAGCCCGATGACCCCGATCGTGGCCGTTCGTGATTCAAGTTTCGAATGAAGTGTCGCGCCGCGAGCCTGCTCGACCAAAGTCATTGTTGCCCTCCACCAGGGCGGCTGACCGGAACCGGTGCCGCATTGCAATGCCGTGAATTCTGACGAACAGGACTTCTGGTAGCCGGCGTCATAACCCCACGTTGTCATGGGCCGCGATGCAACTCCTGTGCCACGAGTTTTCTTCTGCGGCTGAACCTTGCGCAGGGCCGGCAAACAAGGCGACTGCGGCTCGCGGCAGGATCAAGATTCTGCGGATTGTCAAGCGCGCTGCTTGTGCCGATTTCGCACGCAGTCGTTCCACTTTAGGTCATCTTAAAAAAGGAACGCCAAAAAAAGCAACGATTACAAAAAGGTAATTAACCACTGTTGTTTATCATATTATTAACTATCAGTTGCTTTGCCTGGGGAAATCCTCGTTTCATGGAGAAAGGCGCACAATGAGGGGGTGCGGCTTTCTTCTTTTGCAAACGAGGATTGTCGCTCGATGAGCATGAACAGCAACGAAGTCAGATGCCTTATCGCGGGAGGCGCGGGGTGTCTGGGGACCAACCTTGCCCGTCGCCTTCTCGATCAGGGCGCGCAGGTCGATGTCGTCGACAATCTCTCCACCGGTCGCCAGGCGAATGTCGACCAGTTGTCGCGCCACCCAAATTTCGGCTTCATCAAGATGGATATCGCCGATCCGGCAATCTGCCGGCGGTTGCAGCGCCGTCGTTACAGCCATGTCTACAACCTGGCCTGTCCAACGGGCGTTCCCAACATCAAGCGGCTGGGCGAGCAGATGCTGATGGCCTCGTCCGCCGGAACGCTGAACCTGTTGAAGATCACGCGCAGGTGCAAGGCGAAATATCTGTTCGCCAGCACCGCCGAGGCTTACGGCGATCCGGACGTCTTCCCTCAGCCCGAGACCTATGTCGGGCGGGTCGATCCGGTCGGGCCGCGCAGCCCCTACGAGGAAGGCAAGCGCTTCGGCGAGGCGCTGACCCGCTTCTGGGGCGGCAAATATGGAATCGAGGTGCGCATCGTACGCATTTTCAACACCTATGGTCCGGCCATGTCGCCCAAGGATCAGCGTGTCATCCCACAGATGTTGACCCGCCTCATCGCCGGCCAGCCCGTGCCGATCTATGGTGACGGAACGCAGACGCGAACCTTTCTCCATGTGGACGATCTGGTGAGCGGACTTCTCACCGTCGTCGAAAAGGGAGTAAGCGGCGAGGTCTACAATGTCGGCGGCGACGAACAGATCACCGTGCGCGACCTCTTCACAACGGTGAAAAAAGCAACCGGCCTTGCTGGCGAAGCAGCCTTTCGCGAGCATTTCATCGAGGATCACCGCGGCCGCTGGCCGGACACGACCAAGCTTCGGGCCCTCGGCTGGCGGCCGAACATCTCGTTGGAAGCAGGCATCCGCCAGAGCTACCAGGACCTGCTTCGCGCGATGGGCATCAAGCCGGCCCGCTCGGCTCTCGGCCCCGCGCACAGGAGGGACGGCGGCGCGCCGGTCCCGGGCGATCGGTTGCAGCCCGCCGCGCCATGAGCCCGACGGCCGCCCTCAATATGACCTTGATGGTTCTCAGCGCGTCGCTGGGCATTAACATCGCATTCTGGTGCACGGTCGGGCTGCTGCGCTTCATCGCCGAACTCGGCAGCAGCAAGGCCGCCGCGATCCCTCGCGCCATCAGGGTCGCCGATGTCGCGGTCGTCATTCCCGCGCATAATGAAGAGATCGCGCTTCCCAAATGCATTGCCGCCCTCAAGGCGATCATCCCGGCCCGGCAGATCTATGTCGCCAGCGACGGATCGAAAGACGCCACGGTTTCCATCGCCCGGAGCCTGGGCTGCAGGGCTCTTGATATCCGGCCCAACGGTGGCAAGGCCAAGGCCATAGACCGGGCGATCAAGCACTATCGCCTTTGCGAGCGGTTCAAGGCGGTGCTGATCCAGGACGCAGACTCCGAAATCGACCCACACTATTTCGACCACGCCCTTCCGCTGTTCGACGATCCGGGTGTCAGCGTCGTCGCGGGCCATGTCCTGTCGCGCTGGCGCGATCAGCGTCTGCCGACGCTGGATATGCTCTTCGCCGCCTATCGCACACGTCTCTACAGGATCCTGCAGACGGCGTTCCAATATGGCCAGTCCTGGAAATGGGCCAGCGTGAGCTATATCGCGCCCGGCTTTGCAAGCATGTACCGCACCCAGGCCCTGATGCAGATCGACATCACGGCCCCTGGCCTTGTGATCGAAGACTTCAACATGACCTTCGAGGTGCAGCACAAAGGGCTGGGCCGCGTCGCCTATACGCCGAGAGCGCGATGCTCGTCGGAAGATCCGTTCAACCTCTCCGACTACCGCAAGCAGGTGCAACGCTGGTATCTGGGTTTCTGGCAGACGGTGCGCCGGCATGGCGTCTGGCCAAGCCGCTTCTGGCTTTCGCTCGGCGGCTTGCTAGCCGAATTGCTCGTCATATCGGTTTTCGCGCTCGCTCTGCCGCTGGCCGTCCTGGCGTATCTGGCGACAGGCCTTGAAGTGCCCGCATTGTCGATCGGCCAATTGGCGATACGGCCGGTCTCGCCCGTCATTCTCCTCGCTCTGTTCCTCGCCGTCGATTATGCGCTTACACTGGTCGTCGCGGTCATCGAACAGCGGCCGAGCCTGATGCTCTACGGCATCGCCTTTCCCGCCATCCGGCTTCTCGACGCCGCTCTTTTCCTGCGCGCCCTCGTCAAATCCTTCTCCGCGAAATCCGATGGCCGCTGGGTGAGCCCGGCGCGGTACGCAATTCCCGCCGCCGACAGGAGGCACTCATGAACATAACCCGGCGTTCGGTCCTTCTCGGCGGTATCGGCATCCCGCTCCTGGCCGTTGCCGGACGAGGTGTCGCCACGGCCGCGGCGCGCCTGCCCAATCCGCTGATCGTGACCGTCAGCGGCGTCGGCGCCCACGCCGACACAGGCAAGCTCGAAGCTGTCGCAAACGCCTTCTCGTCCGCCGGTCTGCCGATCGCCATGACCATCAAGATGGCAGGCGATCCCGGCGACATACCAGGCTACAGCTCCGGCCTGGCCAAGTGGATCAGGCAGTCCGTGGAACTGGCTCCAAAAGCCATCGAATTCGGAATCCATGCCACGAAGATCGCGCCGGCCGATCCTTATCTGCAGGCCCGGCAGGCCGGCGAGATGCAGGCCGCCTTCTCGCTCATGATCAACGCGTTCGACCGTTACAAGTCCAAGGCCGTCATCACCGCGCTGACGCTGACCACCAATCAGCCGCTGCAATCGCCTCAGGACGCCGCATCGATGAGGTCGGCCGGCATTCGCACCGTCATTCGTCTTGCGGGCGAGCCAGACGACAAGGTCGGCCGGCGGCCTCCGGATGGAGGCTATTGGATGACCAACACCGGCCTTGTGAACACCGTCGCCTCGGTGCGAACATCCGCCACGTCGGGCAATGCGACAGCCGCGCTGACGGCCCCGGCCGCGCTTGCGCGGAATATCACGGCTCTTGCCGCCAACATCGACCCGATCATCATTGAAATTCCCTTTGACGCGCTCGCCGGCCTGTCCAATGCCGATGCGGCCGACTACGCGGCCGGCGTCGCCAAGGCGGTGCTTGCGGCGGTTTCATCCGGCGCCGTGCGTGTCCTGACGCCGCAGAGGCTCTATACACAGAGCCGCGCTGCCGGCAGGCGCTACATCGTGGTCAGGGTGGATGACCTGCGTCTCGACAGCGACACCGATCCGAGCCACATGGCCTTCGTCAAGGGCCTCATCGAAGCCGGCTATCCAGTCACCAACGCCATCATCCCGGCCCCCAAGGCGGGCCTGCTGTCGGCGGACGAAAACAGCAAGGCCTTTCTGCGATCGATGCTGGCCGACCAGCGATACGATATCGCGGGGCATGGCTGGCACCATACGCCTTCCGAGCTGCTCGGAAACTCGCTCGCCAAGGACGTCGACCTCATCAGGGACTGCATGAGCGAAATCTACCGCTCCACCGGCAGGCTGCCGCTGACCTATATTCCTCCGAACGACGATTTCGACGACAACACGCTCGATGCCGTGGCCGGCACAGGGACGCCGATGTTCGCCGCCGAGAAGGGCGACATGCGCTGGTTCAACGGTCTCGACAGGCGTGGAGTCCTGCATGTGTCCAATACCGTCAAGTTCGAAGCCGCCTGGACCGGCGACCTTCCCTACTTCTCGCAAGAACAGGTCTTCGATTATCTTGGAGAGGACAATGATGCGGTCTTCTGCATCCACCCGGACACCGCCAAAACGCCCGAAAAGAAGCAGGTGATACTCGACTCCATCACCCGGATGGCAGGCCTGCCGGGGACGACGCTGGTCAATTTCGCGCAGTACTACAAAGCCGTCTGCCCGGCCATGCCGAAGGTGGATCGCATCCGGCAAGCCCGTGCCGAGGTATCGGTGAAGGACTGGAGAAAACCCGATCCGTATTGGCTGGAGGAGGAAGCGCTGAGGGCCGATGCCGAACTGGCCTGGACCTATTTCGACTGGGGCGCAAGGCATTACAACGGCATGGCGCCGGCCACGTCCTGGATCGAATCCGGCAAGCAGGCCGGATATCCGTTTGTCACCATGTGGGATATCGGATCGCACATCCTGGCGGCGGTTTCCGCCCAACGCCTGCGCATCATCGACCAGACCGAATTCGAGACGATGATCAATCGGATCCTGGCATTCCTGGGCCAGGGCGATTTCAGCTTCGCCGGGGTGAAGATTCCAAATACCGAGCGGCGGCTGAGTTCAAGGGGCGGCGAGCGCGATGGTTTCGATAGCGCCGATACCGGGCGCCTGCTCGTCGCGCTGAAGATCCTGGACAGCTACACCGCGGGTGCCTTCCCGGTGTTCAAGCTGGTGCGGCATTGGTCATTCGGACCCGTCCTCAAGGATGGCGAGATGCATGTGGTGAGCGACACCGGCAAGATTTCGTCGGGACAGTACAACAGCTATGCCGGCTATGCCGGCCGCGGATACAGCCTCTGGGGCGAGGCGATATCGCCGGTCTTCGGCACTGCGGATCCGAGCAACGACATGGACGCCGCCCTCGCGGCCATGGTGGAAATCCAGCGGCGCGGCCGCATAGCGACCGAGCCTCATGTCACCGAGGAAATCGAGCTGGGCGCATCACCGCATGGGCGGCTGATCGCGGACATCCTCTACGCCGCCCAGATGAAGCGCTTCCAGGACACCGGCATCCTGACCTGCGTTTCAGAGACCGCCATGGCCGGGCCGCCCTATTTCACCTACCAGGGCTACCAGTTGACCCACGATGGCGGCACTTTCCCGGTCGACACGTTGAAGACCTCCGCGCCCGAGAAGGCGGCGAAGCTTTCCGACTCGCTGCGGCTGGTCAACTCCAAGGGCGCCTATCTGTGGCTCGCGGCGCGGCCGGGCGACTACGCGCAAAAGCTCGTAGCCCATGTCAGGGAGCGCGCCAGGATGAAGGGAATAGGTTTTTCCGCCGGCATATCCGAGCGGACCGGCAAGCGGATCGAGGTCACCGATATCAACACCAACGGCGTCATCCTCGAGTCTGTCGCCTATATACTCGGTGGCCGCAAACCCCTGATTTCACGCGCAGAGGCCTGAACTGCGCCGCTCCTTGCGGTGGTGGAATCGCGCTGCCCGGCGTTTCTGTCACCTGGCACGGAAGCGGCAGCCGTCGCGCCGGGTTGCGTCGGCTGGATCAATCGCTAGCCGGGCCCCTCCCTTGCCAACATGTCGCATTTCGTTCACAAGGCGACGCAAATGGCGCCATTTCGCGCCGTTGTTGTGCGGCTTCCGGCCCTTTGGCCGACGCGCCGTGTTCTGAAAGAGCAGAACAATGTCTGCGATCGAAGCCGGCGCTCGCGCGCCGGAAAACCTTTGGCGTCAGGAAATCAGGGCGACGATCACGCTTGCCTGGCCGATGGTGCTGACCAATCTCGGCCAGACCGCCATGACCGCGACCGACGTCATGATGATGGGCCGTTTGGGGTCCGATACGCTCGCCGCCGGCGCGCTCGGCGCCAACCTCTACTTCATGCCACTGATCTTCGGCCTCGGCCTGATGCTGGCGACCTCACCGATGATGGCGACCGAGCTCGGCCGCCGCCGCCATTCGGTGCGCGACCTGCGCCGCACCGTGCGCCAGGGCCTGTGGCTGGCGATCCTGATCTCGATCCCGATCTGGATTTTTCTCTCGCACGGCGAAGAGGTGCTTTTGGCCATGGGCCAGAAACCGGAGCTCGCGCATCAGGCCGGCATCTACCTGCACTGGCTGCAATGGGCGGTGCTGCCCTTTTATGGCTATATCGTGCTGCGCTCCTTCATCTCGGCGCTGGAGCGGCCGGGCTGGGCGCTGATCATCGTTTTCGTCGCGGTCGCCTGCAACGCCTTCTTCAACTGGGTGTTCATGTTCGGCAATCTCGGCGTCAAGTCGATGGGCATCGCCGGCTCCGGCCTTGCCACCACTCTGTCCAGCACGCTGATGTTCGTCGGCCTGGCGGCGGTGGTGATGCTGGAGAAGAAGTTCCGCCGCTACCGTCTGTTCGGCCGCTTCTGGCGCTCCGACTGGCCGCGTTTCCGCGGCCTGCTGAGACTCGGCATGCCGATCGCCGGCATCCTCGCTTTCGAGGTCACGATCTTCAATGCGGCGGCGCTGCTCATGGGGCTGATCGATGCGGATTCGCTGGCCGCCCACGCGATCGCCATCCAGATCGCCTCGATCTCCTTCATGGTGCCGCTCGGGCTCAACCAGGCGGTCACCGTGCGGGTCGGCCTGGCGCACGGCGCCGGCAACCCGGATGGCGTTTCGCGCGCCGGCTGGACTGCCTTCGTCATCGGCGTCTCATTCATGGCGCTGATGGGCCTGGTGATGATTCTCTGGCCGCATGCGCTGATCAGCGCCTTCATCGATCTCGCCGATCCGGCCAATGCCCGGGTGATCACGCTTGCCGTGTCGTTCCTTATGTTCGCCGCGCTGTTCCAGATTTTCGACGGCGCCCAGGCGGTCGCGGCCGGCATGCTGCGCGGCTTGCACGACACCAAGGTGCCGATGATCTACGCCGCGATCGGCTATTGGGGCGTCGGCCTGCCGCTCGGCGTGCTGCTCGCCTTCCATTTCGGTCTGAACGGTATCGGCATCTGGATCGGCCTGGCCTCGGGGCTAGCCGTGGTGGCGGCGCTGCTCCTCGCGCGCTGGCTCAGGCGCGACCGCATCGCGCCGGCGTTGTCCTTCGGGCATTGACAGGAAAGGCTGCCGGCACGATCGGCAGCCTTTGCGCCGGCTCAGCGCGCTCCGGCGCGTTGCTCCAGCCGCCGTGCGTATTGCGTCAGCGGGAAGCACATGATGAAGAAGATCAGCGCCACCAGCCCGTAGACCTTGAACGGCTCGAAGGTCGCGTTGTTGATGGCGTTGGAGGTCCTGACCAATTCCTCGAAGCCGATGATCGAGGTCAGCGCCGTCGACTTGATGAGCTGCACCAGGAAGCCGACGGTCGGCGCGCGGGTGATCGCGAAGGCCTGCGGCAGGATGATCAGCCTGAGCTCCTGCAGATAGTGCAGCCCGAGGCTCGCGCCGGCGTCCCACTGACCGCGCGGCAGCGCGTCGACGCCGCCGCGCCAGATCTCGGCCAGATAGGCGCTGGCGAAGAAGGTCAGCCCGAGCGCCGCCGCCGTCCATGGCTCGATGCGCAACCCCAGCATCGGCAGGCCGAAGAACATCAGGAAGAGCTGCATCAAAAGCGGCGTGCCCTGGAACAGCGCGATATAGCCCGAAGCGATGCGCCGGCTCCATTTGGTCTTGGCGATGCGGAAGAACAGCACGATCAGCCCGACCAGCGCGCCACCGATGAAGGCGGCGAGCGACAACAGCACCGTCCAGCGCGCGGCGAGCAGCAGGTTGCGCAGGATGTCCCAGAAGGTGAACTCGATCATGAAACACCTGCTCCAAGCGCCTGGCGCCCGCCGGCAACGAGCAGCCGGCGCAGTCCAATCGACAGGCCGAGATAGACCAATGTCACCACGAAATAGGTCTCGAAGGCGCGGAAGGTGCGGGCCTGCAGCATGTCGGCCTCATAGGTCAGCTCGCGCACCGCGATCTGCGACACCACGGCCGATTCCAGCATCATGATGACGATCTGGCTGGTCAGCGCCGGGTAGATCACCTTCAGCGCCTGCGGCAGCACGATCTTGATGAACACCTGGCGAGGCCTGAGGCCGAGCGCCAGTGCGGCTTCAGCCTGGCCGCGCGGCACGGCGTCGAGCCCGGCCCCGACGATCTCGATCGTATAGGCCGCCATGTTGAGCGTCATCGCCAGCATCGCGGCCAGGATCGGGTCGAGCCTGATGCCGAGGCTGGGCAGGCCGAAGAAGATGAAGAACAGCTGCACCAGGAACGGCGTGTTGCGCATCACCTCGACATACCAGCCTATGGCCCGACGCAGCAGCACGGGGCCGTTCCGCCGGCCCGCGGCGCCGAGAATGCTGAGCAGCGTTCCCGCCACCGTGGTCACGACGATCAACAGGATCGTCGTGGCCGCGCCGTGAGCGATATCGCCCACAGCGCCTGGAAGCCAGCCGAAGGCCACGGCAGCTCAATCCTTGAGATTGTCGGGATTGAGCGGCGTCTTCAGCCAGGCCTTCGAACTCTCGTCGAGCTTGCCGTCGGCGAGCATCTTGGCGACCGCGTCGTTGACCGCCTTCTTCAGCCGGTCCTCGTTCTTGTTGAGGCCGATATGCGAAGGCGAAGTGAGCAGCTGGAATTTCTGCTCCGGCTGCAGCGCGTCCTGCTTGGCCAGAACCTGGGCGCCGACATCGTTGCCCACCACCATCAGCTGCGTTTGGCCGGAGATGAAGGCCTGGATAACCGCATTGTAGTTGTCGAAGCGGCGGATGTCGGCGGAAGCCGGTGCCGCTTCCGTCAGCGAGGTGTCCTCCAGCGTGCCGCGATTGACGGCGATCGACTTGTCGGCAAGGTCTTCCTTGCCTTTGACCGTCATTGCCTTCGGGCCGATGACGGCGATGTAGTAGGGCGCATAGGCGGCGGCGAAGTCGATGACCTGCTCGCGTTCCTTGGAGTAGCCAACGCTCATCAGGATATCGACGCGCTTGTCGGTGAGATACGGGATGCGATTCTGGCCGGTGACGCTGACCAGGTTGAGCTTCACCTTCAAGGCATCGGCGATCGCCTGCGCGACGTCGACGTCATAGCCTTTGATGCTCATGTCGGCGCTGGCCGACGAGAAGGGCGGGAAGTCGGAGAAGATGCCGACATTGATGGCGCCGGCCTTGGTGATGTCGTCGACGGCATCGGCCTTCGCTTGCGTGGCCAGGCCGGCGCCGAGGATGACTGCCGCGGTGATGACGGATTTCAGTGCGTTGCGAAGAGTCATTGTTGTTCCCCTGCTGGAAGCTTGTTTGTTGCATCCGGCCGCCGGCTCCAGCGCGGCGGCCGTGTTGGTATGGCATTAGCCCTTCTTGATGGCCGGGCTGAACACCATCAGGCTGAGAATCTCGAACAGGACCTGGGCGCCGACATGGGCGGTGTTGGTGGTCGCGTCATATTGCGGCGCCACCTCGACGACGTCGCCGCCGACGATGTTGAGGCCCTTCAGGCCGCGCAGCAATTCGAGCACCTCGCGCGTCGTCAGCCCGCCGACTTCCGGCGTGCCGGTGCCGGGCGCGAAGGCCGGATCGATGCTGTCGACGTCGAAGGAGATATAGGTCGGGCCGTCGCCGACGATTTTGCGCGCCTTCTCGATGATTGCCGGGATGCCGAGCCCGGTCACCTCCTCGGCATGCACGACGGTCATGCCGGATTCGTAGGTGAACTCCCACAGATACTCGGCCGAGCCGCGGATGCCGATCTGGATCGTGCGCGAGGGATCGAGCACGCCGTCCAGCACCGCGTTGCGGAATGGGCCGCCGTGGTGGAACTTGGTCATGTCGAACAGCCCGCTGGTGTCGCAGTGGGCATCGATATGGATCATGCCGACCGGCGCTTTTTTGCCGACCGCCTTCAGGATCGGATGGCTGATCGAGTGGTCGCCGCCGACCGAGAGCGGCAGCACGCCGGCGTCGACGATCTGGTTGGTGCGCTTTTCGATGTCCTCATGGCTGATCTCCAGCCGGTAGCGGCTGCGGAACGGCGTGTCGCCGATGTCGGCGACGCGAAGCTCATGCGTCGGCGCGCATTCCAGCACATGGTTGTAGGGTCCGATGCGCTCGATGGCGCGCAGCGCGCGCGGCCCGAAGCGCGAGCCGGGACGGTTGGTGACGCCGAGGTCCATCGGCACGCCGATCATCGCCACCTGCAGGTCGCCGAAATCCGGATTGTCGGCCGATATTTCGCGGTAGGGCGCGGCGAGGAAGGTCGGGATGCCGGAATAGGGCGCCAGCCTTGTGCCCGACTTGTTGAAGATCTTGTCGGCGACCTTGCGGAATTTCGGGTCGAACATCTCGCCGCCATGGCTCTCGCCATATTTGCGGCGCAACGCTTCGAGCTTGCCGCGATCGTAACCCATGTCCGGTCTCCTCTCTTGCCTGCCTGCAGCGCTGCCCGCATGGACGATTTGCCAAGCCAGCCTGTTGTCCGGCTGGATCGTTGCCCGCCGGCTGTGCTGCGGATTTCACGTCTCTTGAAGCTGTTCCGGGCAAAAGTGTCGGGCAGCCGCTTTGAAAAATCAATTGATATTGTTAGGGTCTTGGCTGTGAGAAAACCTCACAAAGTAGGAGCCGACCCATGGCCAAGCGCCTGCCGCCCCTGAACCCGCTGCGCGCCTTCGAAGCCGCGGCGCGGCACGCCTCGCTGACCAAGGCCGCGGGTGAGCTGAATGTCACGCACGGCGCCGTCAGCCACCAGATCAAGGCACTCGAGCAATCGCTTGGCGTGAAACTCTTCGAGCGCGCCGGTCAGCGCGTGAAGCTGACGCCGCATGGCGCCGAATTCCTGCCGGCGGTCTCGTCCGCCTTCGACGGCATCGCCGCCGCCACCCAGCGCATGACCAGGCCGGCAAGCGCCGGCGCGCTGTCGGTGTCCTGCGTGCCGGCGCTGCTCTTGCTCTGGATGACGCCGCGGCTCGGTTCCTTCACGGCGCAATATCCGGACATCCAGCTGACGCTTATCCCATCCAACGACGCCCGTGATATTCGCGCCCCGCAGATCGACGTCTGCGTGCATTATGGCGACGGCAGCTGGAGCGATTGCTGGATACGCAAATGGTCGGGGCTGGAACTTTTTCCCGTGGTCAGCCCGACGCTGATCAACAACCGGCCGATCCGCGGCGTCCGCGACCTTGCCGATCACGTCTTCCTGCACGGCGACGACGGCCGCGAATGGCACACCTGGCTGGCCGCCGCCGATGCGCTCGATCTGGAGCGCGGCCGCCGCCATCATCTGGGCGATGCGCGCATGGCGACGGAGGCCGCCGTGCACGGCCATGGCGTGGCGCTCGGCGATTCCGTCACCGCGCGCGCCTTGCTCGCCAGGGGCATGCTCGTCGCGCCTTTTACCTTGTCGGTGCCGGCGGTCGATGATTTCTACGTCGTCTGCCGCAACGAAATGCGCTCGGCGCCGATCGTCCAGCTCTTCATCGACTGGCTGTTCGCCGAGAAGGAGCAGGATGAGGGCCGGGCCGACGCGCCGGTGGCCGGCCGCGTGCCCAGCCGCAGGAAACGCCCCGCCCTGAAGGTGATCGGGGCTAGAGCAATTCCAGGAAAAGTGTGAAGCGGTTAGGCTCGGCGACTTCGCCGTAGCCTCCGTCTGGAAATGCTCCGGCGCGGCGTCTTGATGGCTGGACTTGCATAGCTGCTTTTTGTCGGGCCAGCTTGCAAAGCAGCAAGCGCGTTCGAAAATACAGTGCTAAGAGGCATTCCCGCGGCCAGAGCGTGATCCCGAAAGGTTGGAACCGGTTTTCGGAAAAGATCATGCTCAACAAAAAAGCTAGATCAGGATGGCGATTCAACGAAACGTCATCCTGATCTAGCGAGCAACGAAAGCGCATTGAGACATGGCAAAGACCGATATAGCGCGGCGCGTCTACAACCACACCTGGAAGCTCGACCCGATCGTCCGCAGCCTGCTGGACACCGACTTCTACAAGCTCCTGATGCTGCAGATGATCTGGGGCATGTATCCCAAGGTCGACGCCACCTTCTCCCTGATCAACCGCACCACCTCGGTGCGCCTGGCCGACGAGATCGACGAAGGCGAACTGCGCGCCCAGCTCGACCATGCCGGCACCTTGCGTTTTTCCAAGAAAGAGATGATCTGGCTGGGCGGCAACAATTTCTATGGCCGCAAGCAGATCTTCGAGCCGGAATTCCTGGCTTGGCTGGAGAATTTCCGCCTGCCCGACTACGAGCTTTCCAGGCGTGACGGTCAGTACGAGCTCTCCTTCCCCGGCCCCTGGATGTACACCACGCTCTGGGAAATCCCGGCCTTGGCCATCATCAACGAGTTGCGCTCCCGCGCGGCGATGCGCTCCTACGGCCCGTTCGCGCTCGATGTGCTCTACGCCCGCGCCAAGGCTAAGATGTGGGCCAAGACCGAGCGGCTGAAAGCGCTGCCCGGCATCCGCATTTCCGACTTCGGCACAAGACGCCGCCACTCCTTCCTGTGGCAGCGCTGGTGCGTCGAGGCGCTGAAGGAAGGCATCGGCGATGCCTTCACCGGCACCTCCAACGTGCTTCTGGCCATGGACAACGACCTCGAAGCCTTGGGCACCAACGCGCATGAGCTGCCGATGGTCTTCGCGGCGCTGGCCAATTCCGAGGAGGAATTGCGCGAGGCGCCCTACAAGGTGCTGCAGGACTGGCAGCGCTATTATGGCGGCAATCTCCTGATCGTGCTGCCCGACGCCTTCGGCACGGATTCCTTCCTGCGCGACGCGCCGGACTGGGTCGCCGACTGGACCGGCTTCCGCCCCGACAGCGCCCCGCCGATCGAGGGCGGCGAAAAAATCATCGACTGGTGGCGCAAGAAGGGCAAGGACCCCAAGCAGAAGCTGCTCATCTTCTCCGACGGTCTGGAGGTCGAGACCATCGAGGAGACCTACAGGCATTTCCGCGGCAAGGTGCGCATGTCCTTCGGCTGGGGCACCAACCTCACCAACGATTTCGAAGGCTGCGCCCCGACCGAAACCGACAGCCTCGACGCCATCTCGCTGGTCTGCAAGGTCACCGAGGCCAATGGCAGGCCGGCGGTGAAGCTGTCGGACAACCCCGCCAAAGCGACGGGGGATGAGAAGGAGATCAAAAGGTATCTGAGAATTTTTGGCGAGAAGGGGCGGGTGGAGCAGTTGGTGAAGGTGTAGAGGCATCGGTGATGTCCATGCCTGGATCACCACCTGACGCCAATAATCCTGAAACGTTGAGTTCCCGCCCACCCCCCTCTGTCCTGCCGGACAT